>CALEAR010000372.1 GCA_937943665.1 uncultured Alcanivoracaceae bacterium | reverse complement strand
TACTACATGCGCCTGTTTGGTGATGACCCCGATTACACCAAAACCCGTGCAAACTTTGCCATGAAGAACAACACCCTGCCCGATGAACATCGTCGTGCTGAAATGACAGAGTTCTTCTTCTGGACTGCTTGGGCCTCGGCCACTAATCGCCCCGATAAGGAAGTTACTTACACCAACAACTGGCCCCATGAGCCACTCATTAATAACTTCCCCACTGCTGAAAACGTGGTGTGGTCAATTATTAGTATTATTCTGTTGATGGCGGGTATCGGCTTCTTAGTGTGGGGCTGGGCCTTTATGAAGAAAGAGGACGAGGAAGAACCCACGCCGCCAGCGCAAGACCCCGTGAAAGAATTTAACTTAACGCCTTCTCAAAAAGCGCTAGGTAAATACTTACTCGTGGTGGTGGGTCTCTTCACCCTGCAGGTGCTTTTAGGGGGTTTCACCGCCCACTACACCATTGAAGGGCATGGCTTCTATGGTATTGATACCACGGAAATCTTCCCTTATTCCTTGGTGCGTTCATGGCATTTGCAAGCGGCCATGTTCTGGATCGCGGTGGCCTTTTTGGCCGCGGGTTTATTCCTCGCCCCCATTATTAATGGCGGCAAAGACCCTAAATACCAAAAGCTCGGGGTGGATGTGCTCTTTATCGCCTTAGTGGTGGTAACGGCGGGTGCCTTCTTAGGCAACTGGTTGGCGATCCTGCAAATTATTCCCCCTGAGTTTAGCTTCTGGTTTGGCCACCAAGGGTATGAATACTTGGATTTAGGCCGCTTCTGGCAGCTGCTGAAGTTTGTGGGAATTTTGTTCTGGTTATTCTTAATGTGCCGCTGCATGTTGCCTGCCATTAAGAATGCAGAAGATAAAAACCTACTGGCTATTTTCTCAGCGTCTATCTTAGCAGTAGGCTTGTTCTACGGCGCAGGGCTGATGTACGGCGAGCGTACCCACCTCTCCATTATGGAATACTGGCGCTGGTGGATTGTGCACCTGTGGGTGGAAGGCTTCTTTGAAGTGTTTGCCACGGTTTCCATGTCGCTTATCTTCTTTAAGCTTGGCTTGGTAACCCGCAAAACCGCCACCACGGCTAGCTTGCTAGCCTCCTCGCTGTTCCTAGTGGGCGGTATTCCTGGTACCTTCCACCACTTGTACTTCTCGGGTACCACCACACCTGTAATGGCCGT
>CALEAR010000371.1 GCA_937943665.1 uncultured Alcanivoracaceae bacterium | reverse complement strand
TTTCAGCATCCCATTCCTTGAGCTTTGCGGTTAAGCGCTCAATGTATTCTTTGCGAGAAGACATATCAAACTCCTTCTTTACTGTTCCATGAAGTGGCCACAACCTAGGCTGTGGCCTGTGTGCCTGCTAGGCTTCTTTACCCGCTGTGTTGGCTTGAATAGCGGTGAGTGCAATGGTGTACACAATATCCTTTACCAAGGCACCGCGGGAAAGATCGTTCACGGGCTTTCTTAGCCCTTGTAACATTGGACCCACACTAACGCTATTCGTGCTACGTTGTACAGCTTTATAGGTGGTATTACCTGTATTGAGATCAGGAAATACGTAAACAGTGGCTTTCCCGGCTACCTTGCTCTCGGGCGCCTTTTGCTTACCCACGCTTTCAATGGCAGCGGCATCGTATTGCAAGGGGCCATCAATGAGTAAATCGGGGCGCAAGCCTTGGGCAATGCGGGTGGCTTCGCGCACTTTTTCCACATCGCTACCAGAGCCTGAGCTACCGGTGGAATAACTCAACATGGCCACGCGGGGCTCAATGCCAAAGGCTTCGGCGGATTCTGCACTTTGAATGGCAATTTCTGCCAGCTGCTCGGCGGTGGGATCTGGGTTTACGGCGCAATCTCCGTACACTAACACCTGATCTGGCAGCAACATAAAGAACACGGAGGACACCAGGTTAAACTCCGGCGCTGTTTTGATGAGCTGCAAGGCGGGGCGAATGGTGTTTGCTGTGGTGTTAAGCGCACCGGAAACTAAGCCATCCACATCCCCTTCTGCCAGCATCATGGTACCTAGTACCACGTTATCTTCTAACTGGGCTAAGGCCATGGGCTCGTTTAAACCGCGGTGCTTGCGCAGCTCCACCATGGGGGCCACGTAACGCTCGCGCAGGGTATCTGGATCAAGCACTTCTAAATCCGCAGGGAGTGTAAAGCCTTTGGCCTCTGCCACCGCTTGCACCTCTTCAGGCTTGGCTAGCAGTACGCAGCGGGCAATCCCCTTGTTGTGGCACTCCACCGCCGCTGCCACGGTACGGGGTTCGTTGCCCTCGGGCAGTACAATGCGTTTGTTGGCCTGTTGAGCCTGCTGCACCATAAAATAGCGAAACGCCGATGGAGAAAGGCGCGGCTTACGCGGTGCACCACAGCGCTCAAGCAACCACTGGCTGTTCAGGTGTGCGGCCACAAAATCGGTAACTTTTTCCGCACGATCCAAATCATCCACGGGGATCTCTGGGTTCATGCGATTAATGTTAGTGGCGGTTTCATAGGAGCTGGTATCCACTAGCATCACAGGCAAGCCGCTTTCAATGGCATTGCGGCACAGGGCCAAAATGCGCGGATCCGGTTCATAGCCCACGCACAGCAACAAGCCTGCCAAGGGCACACCATTGCTGGCGGCCAAGCATGCGGCCACAATAATATCTTCGCGATCCCCTGGGATCACCAACAAAGAATGGGGCTGCATGAGCTCCACTGTGTTCACCAAGGCGCGGGCACATAACACAATGTTTTTCACGCGGCGCTGTTTGCTTTTGCCTTCGTTAATAACCTTGGCATTAAGTAAACGCGCCACATCATAGGTGCGAGGCGCTTGTAAATCGGTGTTAAGGGGCACACTACCTAAAATGGTTAAGGGCTTGTTGCCCTGCTTCACTTGCTTAGGCAGGGTGTTGGCCAGGGCTTCA
>CALEAR010000370.1 GCA_937943665.1 uncultured Alcanivoracaceae bacterium | reverse complement strand
TTAAACATTTGTGCCGTCGGAGCCATGGCTTGCTCTTGGGAAGGCGCCATGGATTCACTGGTCGGCCCGCGGTATTGGCTGCTGGGTTGGCGCAATGCGGCAATGGGAGGGGCTTTTAGATCTGGCAGAATACCAGCATCAATGAGCACATTATTTGCCTCTGTTACCACATAGCCAAGCTCCGCCAACACCACCCGCTCAAACAGTTTGAAAATGATTAATTTGGTGCCAATATCTAGGTGCAAACGGGCAAGACTTTCCTCAAAGCAGCGAGCCACCTGTTGGGGTTCTAAGGGATTTTTCTCTTCACCAAAGACCTTACGCCCTTCAAACAAATACTCTAAACGATGATTGAAGATACGCAGCTGTTCTTCACAGGCTTGGCGTACACGGCGAGCCATATTACTAATGGCCACCTCCACTTCCACCTCTTCATCGTTCACAAGCGCCAAGCTTTCAAAGTCGATCTTTTTCTCAGCCGCTTTCGGCTCGTTTTGGGTTAAAGCGAGAAAGGCATTTTGAAGGGCCTGTTGGAAATTAGCTTCCACACCAGAACGCTGCACACGCAGCTCCCGCATGGCATTAAAGTATCGGTCTTGCTCGTGGCTGTGGGCCGCTTCAGCAAGATCAAAGAGAGTATCATCGGCACCGTCCATCATGCTGGTTAAATACTTACCCAACAGCGTTAGTGCCACATCACGCGCTTTACTGAGTGGACGCGGCAAGGCAACACGGCCGGCGTCCTCGGGCGCCGTGTTAACGGGCTTTAAATGATGCACCTGCTTCATATTCCCCCCACCTCTTATTACCAAACCGCTAAATACCCGCCTTATATGGCGAGTTTTGACAAAATTTATCTCACTATTAACAGTTTTTGACCATGCAAAACAGGAACTGGTCGAAATTCCTCTGGTTTTAATGATTCTCTTATTCCCTACTATTTAGGCAGTATAGCCCATATTTGCAAGGCAAGTGATGCATAAATTGCTACACTAGAGGTAACGTTGTTAATTGATTGATGGATGTTTTATGACACAACATACACCCCCCCATGAGTTACCCCATTGGGTAAAAGCCGATATTCCCGTACAAGTCAGCCACGCTCTAGAAGAAGATATCGGCAGTGGCGATATTACCGCAGAACTTATTCCTGCGGAAGCCAATGCGCACGGCACCCTTATTACTCGTGAAGATATGGTGTTATGTGGCCAGGCATGGGTGGAGGAAATTCTCCATCAATTGGGTGGTAATTTAAAAATCACCTGGCACTACCACGATGGCGATCAGGTACCAGCTCAAGCCACCCTCTTTGAAATTGAAGGCCGCGCACAAACCATTTTAACGGCAGAGCGCACTGCCCTAAACTTTTTGCAAACCCTCTCCGGCACCGCCACCATCACCCGTTATTATGCGGATTTAATTGCTGGCACAGGGGCCACCCTACTGGATACTCGCAAAACCATTCCTGGGTTACGCACAGCACAAAAATATGCCGTCACCTGTGGGGGTGGGCAAAACCATCGCATCGGCTTATACGATGCGTTTCTGATTAAAGAAAACCATATTGCCGCCCACGGCTCCATCACCGAAGCGGTAAAGGAGGCAAAACAGCGTTACCCTAACCGTTGGGTGGAAGTGGAAACCGAAACCATGGAACAGGTGAAAGAAGCCATGAACACAGAATGCGATGTGATCATGTTGGATAACTTTAGCTATGAGGCCATGGCAGAAGCCGCCAAATTGGTGAACGGCAAAGTAAAACTGGAGGCCTCGGGTGATATCACCGCAGATACCATTGTGCAGGTGGCACAAACCGGTGTGGATTATATCTCCATCGGTGCTCTCACCAAGCACGTGCAAGCTGTGGATTTATCGCTGCGTCTATCGCTATAAATCAAGCACCATAAACACAAAAGCCAGCAAACGCTGGCTTTTGTGATTTCTGTTAAGGCATTACCTTAAAACTGATCCGCAGCTAGTGCCATAATGTTCTGGCTACCTGCCTTAAACTGGGCATAGAGGCTGTGAATCTTGGGCAGTAAACGCTCATAGTAGAATGCCGCTGTAATGCGCTTCGCCTTAGCGAAATCATCATCACGGCCATCCACTGCTGCCACCATGCGGGCCCATAGCCACGCATAAAGTACATAACCCACAATATCCAAGTATTCCACCGCCAAAGCGTTAATGGCGTTAGGATCTTCTTGGGCTTGTTTGAGCAAGTTCTCAGTGGCGGTTTCTGCCAACTTTAAGGCATCCTCAAGTTGATCGGCTAGCTCGCCAACTTTACCGGCATCCGTTTGCAACCACTCGCGGATTTCAGCAATTAGCGAAGCAATAGAGGCTCCCTTATTACGCGCCACTTTACGGCCCGCTAAGTCTAAGGCCTGA
>CALEAR010000369.1 GCA_937943665.1 uncultured Alcanivoracaceae bacterium | reverse complement strand
CAAGCTCAGAAAGAACAGTGGTTACCTGCTCTGGCACGGGGGGAGGTTATTGGCTGCTTTGCCTTAACCGAGCCTCAAGCAGGTTCGGAGGCCCATAACTTAAAAACTCGCGCCCAGCGGGATGGGGAATCATGGGTGCTTAATGGCAGCAAGCAGTTCACCAGTAACGCCAAGCGTGCGGGCCTTGCCATTGTGTTTGCGGTTACCGACCCTGCCGCAGGCAAACGTGGTTTATCAGCGTTTCTTATTCCCACGGAAACGCCAGGCTTTCATGTGGAGGCCATGGAAAAGAAAATGGGGTTAAGGGCCTCTGATACGTGCCCCCTCACCTTAACTGATTGCCGCATTCCCGCGGATCATTTATTGGGTGAAGAAGGGCGTGGCCTTGCCATTGCTCTATCTAACCTAGAGGGTGGGCGCATTGGTATTGCCGCTCAAGCGGTGGGCATTGCCCGTGCTGCATTGGAAGCAGCCTTGCAATATGCCAAAGAGCGAGAGCAATTTGGCAAGCCCATAGCTCAGCATCAGAGCGTGGGTAACATGCTAGCGGATATGCAGGTGCAGCTAAATGCAGCACGTGCCTTGGTGCTTCAGGCCGCGCAGCTGAAAACCTTAGGCAAACCGTGCATTAGCGAGGCTTCACAAGCCAAGTTGTTTGCCTCTGAAATGGCTGAGTGGGTGTGCTCCAAAGCCATACAGATCCATGGCGGCTATGGGTATTTGGAAGATTACGCCGTGGAGCGCCATTATCGCGATGCGCGCATAACCCAAATTTACGAAGGCACGAGCGAGATCCAGCGCCTAGTGATTGCGCGAGACCTGTTGCAGTAAATCTTGCGAGGCAAGCAGGTCTAGTGCGAAGGCCAACACATTTTGCTGTTGCTGTGATATGATTGCGCGCTATTTGTACGGGCTAAATGTGAATAATGGGGAAACTCAATGCGCTACGCAGAAGAGCCGAAGGGCTATTATGCAGATGATGAAATAGATTTATTTGAGCTAGCCATGCAGCTTTGGGAAAAGCGTTGGTGGTTAGTGGGCTTTGTGGTGGTGTCTGCAATGTTAGCTTTCGGCTATTTGCAAATCACCAAGCCGGTGTATGAAAGCCGAGCCGTGGTGCTGCCTCCAACAGGTGCAAATATTGCACCGTTAAATGTGGGGCGGCTTGATTCACACGATGAGGATCAGGCTTTTTCGGCTTTAAAACCCTTAACCACCAAAGAGGTGTATGACACCTTTATACGTCATTTGCGTTCAGGTGCTAGCAAGGTGGCGTTTTTTGAGGAAGTATACGCAGCTCGTGAAGAGCTCGAGCTCGCTAGTTTAGATGAGTTGGAGTATGAGCAAGAGTATAAACGCTTTTTAAAACGTCTTTCCATTGTGGCGCCAGGCCGTAATGAACCTCAGGATTATTATCAAGTGGTATTCCAGTACACGGATCCAGAATACACTGCCCTCTGGGCGCAAAGCTATGTGGATAGAGCGGCTGAGAAAACCCTTAAGGAAATCGTTGCTAACTTAGAAGCTGAGCGCCAAGTGCGCCTAGATAACTTGGAGTTTTTGCGGGATACCCTAGTGGAGAGCGAATCGCGAGGGCAAGAAGCCAGAATCGCACAGCTAGAGGAAGCGTTATCTATTGCTGAGGCCATTGGGGCCACAGAGCCCTTAGTGTTGTTGCAAGGGGAACAGGCGCGAAAAAGAGGTATTGCGGTGCGCGAGGATGATATGTTGTACCTGCGTGGCAGCCGTGCCCTTTCCGCCGAGCTCGAAGCGTTAAAAGCACGTAAAAACGTGGAACCCTTTGTGAATGGGCTGCGTACCATTGATGCGGAATTAAGCTACTTGAAGAAGGTGCAACCGCGCACGGAAGGGGTGGCGGTTTATACCTTGGATGAAGCTCCTAATGTACCCCAAATCCCCATAAAACCACGTAAGCGTATTGTATTATTGGTGGCGGTAATGGCCGGTGGTGCTTTCGGTGCCCTCTTCATTTTATTCCTAAATGCGTTTAGACAATACCAACGTAACTCTAAAGCCGCATAAATAAAGGGTTACGGGGTTCATAAAATCCGCTGCGAACCACCACGTAGCGGATTTTTTTTGCTTAATTTCTCCAAAATGCCCTAGGGGTATAGTGATATAGTTGAGATGAATCAGCAGTGAGAGAGGGAATATGATGCAAAAACCAAAGGTCACTCCATTTTTTGAGCCTGTTACCTTTACCTACAGTTATGTGGTGGCCGATGAAAGCACGGGCACCTGTGCCATCATTGATTCCGTTTTAGATTATGACCCTGCTGCAGGGCGCACCAGCACCGCCCATGCGGATGCCATTATTGCGTATGTGCGTCAAGAACAGCTCACCGTGAGCCTGATTTTAGAAACCCATGTGCATGCGGATCATTTATCGGCGGCTCCTTATTTGCAGCAACAGCT
>CALEAR010000368.1 GCA_937943665.1 uncultured Alcanivoracaceae bacterium | reverse complement strand
ACAAAGAGTCGGTCTGCTAATTGTTTTTGTGTTAATGATCGTTAGCTTTGGTGCCATGGTGGAGATTATCCCTCTGTTCTGGCAAAAAGAGACCACAGAGCCGCACCAAAACTTACGTCCATACACAGCGTTAGAGATGGCAGGCCGTGATATTTATATTCGCGAAGGCTGTCACGTGTGCCACACACAAATGGTGCGTCCATTACGTGCTGAAACCGAGCGTTTTGGTCCATACAGTGTGGCGGGTGAAGATGTGTGGGAGCACCCCTTCCTTTGGGGTTCCAAGCGTACGGGTCCTGACTTAGCACGTGTGGGTCTTCGTCCCATCACTGAGCAGTGGCACCGTGAGCACTTACGTGATCCGCGCTTAGTTGTGCCAGAGTCCAACATGCCGGGTTACCCATGGTTGGCAAAAAACACTGTGAAGTGGAACACCATGGAACGCACTTTGAACGTGTTTAAAAACCACTTTGGTGTGCCTTACACCGATGAAGATATTGCTGAGCAAATGGCGCTGATTGCGGGTGAAGAGGTGAAGCCCACCCAGGACATCTCCAAGCTCCTAGCTGCACAAGCTAAGCAATACATTACGGCGGATAGCAAAAGCCTAGCTGATGCCACTGAAGAGGATGCATTGGTTGCGTATTTATTCTCCCTAGGCCATGCCCGTAAGGAGGACGCACATCGATGATTCATTCTCTGATTACTGTGACTTTCTTTATTGCATTCATTGCCCTGGCTATCTGGGTGTTTCGCCCAGGTAGCAAAGCGAAATACCAACAATACGGAGATATTCCGTTGGATGGTGAGTTAAACGATACGGCTAGTTACCGCCAGGAGGAACAACATGGGTAATTACCTTGGCGACCACATGAATAACTTTTGGGGTGTTTGGGTCACGGTAATTGTGGTCCTCAACCTGATTGGTTACTACTTATTGCTTATTGGAAACTCTCGGTTATCTGAGGAGGAAAGTAAGCAAGAAACCACAGGTCACACCTTTGATGGTATTGTAGAGCGGAACGAACCATTGCCACGCTGGTGGTACTACATGTACATCGGTACCTTGGTGTTCGCTGCGGGTTACTTAATCCTCTACCCTGGCTTAGGCCGCTACACCGGTTTGCTCGGTTGGAGCAGTGATAAACAATGGGAGCAAGAGGTAAAGCAGATGGATAACATCACTTTGCCCCTGTTCGAGGAAATGGCTAAAGAGCCCATTGAAGAGCTTGCTAAGAACGATGAAGCGTTGGCTGTGGGTGGTCGTTTGTTTGGTAACCACTGCGCCATCTGTCATGGTTCAGATGCTCGCGGGGCGAAAGGCTACCCAGATTTAACCGATGATGATTGGTTATACGGTGGTGAACCCGAGAAGATCGTTGAGAGTATCACCCAGGGTCGTAACGGCTTTATGCCACCACAAGTGGATGCCATTGGCGGAACCGATCAGGATGTGGAAGACATGGTGCTTTATGTACAAAGCCTAAGTCGTCCGGATCTTGTAAAAACCGATGCGCAAAAAGCGTCTGTGGAGCGCGCAGAGCCTAAGTTCAAGACAGTGTGTGCTGCGTGTCACCAGGCGGATGGAACCGGTAATCAAATGTTGGGTGCGCCTAACTTAACTGATAATATTTGGTTATATGGTCCACGTGCTGAGGATATTGAGCATGCCATTCGCAATGGCTTGCAAGGCGAAATGCCAGCTCATAAAGATATTTTGCCAAAAGAGCGTATCCATGTATTAGCAGCATACGTTTATAGTCTCTCCCAATCGGAGGAATGATATGTCCAAACGGGGTCGCATTCCCCTAGAGAACGTGCCGGCTTCAAAAGCCGGCACAGCCCTATATGCCAAGCGGGAAGCCATTCATGTAAAACACATCACAGGTGTTTTCCAAAAACTTCGTGATGCCACTCTTATCCTAACTCTTGGTGTTTACTTCTTGCTCCCATGGGTCCAATGGGATGGGCGCCAAGCCGTATTATTTGATTTGCCCAGACGTCAATTCCATATTTTTGGTATTACTTTTTGGCCTCAAGATTTCTACTTTTTAGCCGCAGCACTTATGGTGTCTGCTTTTGCTCTCTTCTTTGTCACTGTGCTAGCAGGTCGTGTTTGGTGTGGTTATACCTGCCCACAAACCACTTGGACACGTTTGTTTATGACAGTGGAGCGTTGGTTTGAAGGGGATCGAAATCAGCGTTTGAAACGGGATAAAAACCCGAGAGAGCTTAGCACTGTACTTCGCCGTGGCGGAAAATATGCAACTTGGTTAGCCATTGCCTTCTTAACTGGCTTAGCCTTTGTGGGATATTTCACCCCCATTCGCCAGCTAGTACCGGATCTTTTCACTGGTGATGCCAACTTCTGGGCTTGGTTTTGGATTGGTGCCTTTACGGTGGCCACCTTTGGGAATGCCGGTATTTTGCGCGAGCAGGTGTGCTTGTATATGTGCCCCTATGCACGCTTCCAAAGCGTAATGTTTGATAAAGACACGCTTATTGTTACCTATGACGAGAAACGCGGTGAACCTCGTCGCCGTGGTAAGCGTCGTAAAGATGGCGATGTGGAAGCAGGGGATTGTATTGATTGCAGCCTTTGTGTGCAGGTTTGCCCCACGGGCATCGATATTCGCGATGGTTTGCAGTACGAGTGTATTGCCTGTGCGGCTTGTATTGATGCCTGTGACGAAGTAATGGTGAAAATCGGTAAGCCTAAGGGGCTGATCCGTTATACCACTGAGCGTGGCCTTGAGGGAGGCAAAACCCACTGGTTGCGCCCCCGCTTAATTGGCTACGGGCTAGCCATTACAGTGATTATTGGTTTCTTCTCGGCACAGCTCTTGCTAAGAGCCCCAGTACAAGTGGATGTGCTGCGTGATAGACACGAGTTGTACCGCACCACAAGCCAAGGCTTTATTGAAAACAGCTACCGGTTAGAGGTACTGAACAAGAGCCAAACCAAGCGAGAGTATCAGATCACGCTTGAGGGCCCAGAGGGTTTAGAGCTCATTAATGCGCCTATACTGCTTGAGCTTGATGGTGGACAAGGGCGTTCCATTCCAGTGACAGTGAGCTATGATCCATACCTCGAAGAAATGTCGAGCAGTAACATTAAATTCGTGGTTACGCCCATGGATGATAGCCATAAAGAGGTGAAACATGAGTCGCGATTCATCGCACCTAACTAGTACACCCTGGTACAAGTTACCCATTGTATGGCTCATGATTGCCATTCCTGCCAGCTCCATTGTATTGGGGCTGGCGTTAGTGTTGATTGCCTTTGGTAATGCCGATGATGTGGTGGCGGATGATTGGTACAAGCAAGGCCGCTCCATTAACCGCGACTTAGATATTGAAGCCGTAGCACAGCGTTTTGGTATTTCGGTGGATTTTGAGTTAAACGATGAGGATACGCGTGCTCATTTGCATGCGAAAACCCCCATTGCTTGGCCCGAAAAAATCGAGTTAGCGTTGCGTCATCCTACCTTTGCTAAGGAGGATAAGGTGTTAGAGTTGGCTCACCAAGGCGATGGCCTCTATGTGGGGGAGGCGGCGCACTATAATGGCCGTGATTCCATTGCCACCATCACACCCGATAACAAGTATTGGCGTTTACAGCATCGAGTTTCTGTATCTTCTGGTAAAGCCACAGTAAGAGCTCAAGAGTAATCATGACCACAGCTTGTTGGCATTGCGGCAAGGTTGCCGCAAGCCATCCCTTTACTGCTCGTACGCCTGATGGCGAAAAGCCTGCTTGCTGCGCAGGTTGCGCGGCGGCTATTGAGATGGTGCATGATTTAGGTCTTGATGATTACTATGCCATGCGCAGTGATACGGCCCCTTTGGTGGATCAAAGTGATCACGAGCGCACCTTGGCTCTTTTTGATATGCCGGAGTTGCTTGCCACCCATGTGCAAGAAACGGAGGAGCATAAACTTCTTGTTCTGCAACTATCCGATGTGAACTGTGCCGCCTGTTGTTGGCTCATTGAAAAGGTGCTTCACGAGGTGCCGGGTATCACTGGAGCCACGGTGAATTTGGCTACTATGCAGTTGCAGCTCGCCTTTGATAAAACCCTTTCTATTCCCCCCAAAGCTGCAGTACAACGTGTATTAGAGCTGGGTTATGGTTTGGCTTTGCCTGGAGATCCTGCGCGGGAGAAGCAGCTTACCCGAGAGTTCCGCACCATGCTCGGGCGGTTAATTTTAGCGGGCATTGGTTCCATGCAATCCATGACCTATGCCTTTGTGTTGTATTTCGATGTGCTTGATAGCTCAGAGCAAATGTACAAGGAGCTATTTCGTTACAGCTCTTTACTTATTGCCACGCCCGTGGTGTTTTATTCGGGTTTGCCATTCTTCCAAGGGGCGTGGCGAGGGTTAAAGCAAGGCACCTTAAACATGGATTTGCCCATTGCCATAGCTTTATTTCTCGCTTGGGGTGGCTCCATTGTGAATATGATGCTAGGCGGAGACCACGTGTACTTTGAATCCGCCGCTATGTTTGTGTTCTTTTTGCTTATAAGCCGTTGGCTTGAACAGCATCAACGTCACCGAATTCAACGGGAATGGCAACGCCTACAAGATGCCTTGCCCCAGGTGGTACGTCAGGTGGTGGAAGGGGGTGACTACCGTTGGATAGGGGTTCGACAAATTCGTCTTGGGGATGAAATTTTAGTGACCCAAGGGGAAGTGATCCCTGTGGATGGCGAGGTGTTAACGGGCGAAGCCCAGGTGTCAGAAGCCGCTCTTACGGGAGAATCCTTACCGGTGACCTGCCGTGTGGGAGACCAAGTGGCCGCGGGTTCTAAGTTGTTAGAAGGCCGCCTCACAGTGAAAGCCAAAGGCTTAGCCCATGAAAGCTTGGTGGCACGCATTGGTGAGCAGGTTCAGCAAGCCCAAAATGAGCGTGTTACCGTGGTGCGAGATTGGCAAAAGGTGGCACCCCTATTCACCTTTGGGATTTTGATTTTGGCCATTGTTACCATGGCGTATCACTGGTCCTCGGGCCCTACGGTGGCATTCGAGTACACCTTAGCGCTGTTAGTGATCACTTGCCCTTGTGCTTTAGCTTTGGCTGTGCCTCTTTCTATTTCTGCCACTTTGTCTGCCGGATTGCGGTTTGGTTTGTTGATTGCTTCACCAAAGCAATTATTGAATATGCACCACCTAAAAGGTGTTATGTTCGATAAAACCGGTACCCTAACCAATGGTGAGTTTGCCTTGGTGGCCATTGAGGCTGCACAGCCGGGGGTGGAGGAAGATACGCTGCTTGCCATTGCTGCCGCCTTAGAAAAAGATCATCCGCACCCCATTGCTAGAGCCTTTGATGACATTGCCCATGACCCAGAGATAGGGGATATCAGTATCAGCCGCACGGGAGCTGAAGGAGTGCGCCAAGGGCAGCGCTGGCGTATTACTGGGGAGCCCAATAAGGCTAAACCCGGTGCCACTTGCTTAGTATTAACGTGCGATGAAACCCCCATGCTTTGGTTGTGGGTGAGTGATCAGGTGCGCGAGGAAAGCCAACAAGTGATTGAACACTTGCACAACAGGTATCAATGGCAGGTGAGGCTGGCCAGTGGTGATGCTGCGGAGGCGGTGCACGCCTTAGGGTCTGAGCTCGGATTGGATGAAGTACAAGGGGATATGACACCCAATGAAAAAGCAGATTGGCTCGCGGCATTACAAGCCACGGAGGGGCCGCAAATGATGGTGGGCGATGGCATTAATGATGCCCCTGCTTTATTGGAAGCGAGCGTATCTGTGGCACCGGCTAATTCCACCAGTTTGGCGCGTCAGGCGGCAGGAGTTTATATGCTTAAGCATGATTTGGCTGCTTTACCCTTATTGCCCGCCTTGGCGAAACGTTGCCGGAGTATTATTTGGCAAAACCTTGGTTGGACCTTACTCTATAACGTAATAGCTATTCCCTTAGCCATGGCGGGAACTATTACTCCTTGGGCTGCGGCTCTGGGCATGGCCACCTCTTCATTGTTGGTGACCCTCAATGCGAATCGGATAAATCGATGGAAAGCCTCTTATTTATTATCCCAATAAGTTTGCTCGGGCTAGTTGTTACCGTATACATTCTCTTTAAAGCACTTAAAAGCGGTCAGTTTGAAGATTTAGAAAGACACGGTTGGTCGGTGGTATTCGATGACCGCGAGGATAAAAAAACAACGCGTGAGGAACAACCTCCCAATGAGTGAAGCGTTTATCTCAAGCCTTGCTGCTGCCGCCTTGCTAGCGGGCAC
>CALEAR010000367.1 GCA_937943665.1 uncultured Alcanivoracaceae bacterium | reverse complement strand
ATAATAAAAGCTGCCCAGAGCAACTCAAATAACATGGTTTCAGAGGTCTGAATAGGGGGGAAAGAGGCCAAGGCCCCTTGAATATGCCCCTTTTTAAGTTGCTTGTGTTGGAATAACAGCACCAAGGCTTGGGCGGCGGCAATGCTAAACACAGCGCTGGCTAACACGGAGAGCATAACGTGCGTGCCTAGCCCATGTAGCATTAATTGGCTGGGGGTGCTGGGCGCCCACCAAAACAAGGGCACCATGGAAAGCGCACTCAAGGGCTACACAAGGGCGCTTACCCATTCTAAACGTCGGTACAAAGAGGCAAAGGTGATAAGCAAGGCGCCCGTGCCGGCCACCAAGGAAGCCATGGGGAAAAAGCCCAAGTAAATGCCCTCAGAGCGCACAAGCTGTTGCCACAAAAAAGCCGCATGCAACAGCACCGCCAATAAGCTTAAAACAAAAAAGGGCAATCGGCGTGGCAGATGTAATGTACGCATTTGTTGCCAGGCTTGCGTAGAGGTTAAGAGATACAACACAGCAGCCATGGCGCCAAAAAAGTGTGCAAGTACCATAGGAACTCATCTCAAATTGGGTTGATAAGTGTGACACAACCTTGTGATTTTTTGAAGTGTGGCCAGTGATCTAGGTATTACTCAGTGGCGCTTTTATGCTAGGCTTACGCATATTTGGCGCAGTATGAATTCTTGTTAGGTTTGCCTAGCAAGGCAATGGTGGAGAATTCCATGTTTGAAAGTTTAAGTGAGCGATTAGGGCAATCGCTTAAAAATCTTGCCGGCCAAGGGCAGTTAACAGAAGACAATATTCGCGAAACCTTGCGTGAGGTACGCAAGGCGTTGCTTGAGGCGGATGTGGCCTTGCCTGTGGTGCGAGATTTTATTGAGCAGGTGAAAGAGCTAGCCCTAGGGCAGGAAGTTCTACAGAGCCTAGACCCAGGCCAAGCGTTTGTGAAAATTGTACACGATCAACTCGTGCAGGTGATGGGGGAAGAAAACCAAAGCCTGAATTTGCAAACACGCCCCCCGGCGGTGATTTTAATGGCGGGTTTGCAAGGGGCGGGTAAAACCACCTCGGTGGCCAAGCTTTCACGTTTCTTGCAAGAGCGTGAAAAGAAAAAGGTCATGGTGGTGTCTGCAGACGTATATCGTCCTGCGGCCATTGATCAGCTAGAAACCTTGGCCAAAGAGGTGAAGGCGGAGTTTTTCCCTTCAGAGTCCACGCAAAAGCCTGTGGATATTGCTAAGGATGCTGTGGCAGAGGCTCGCCGCCGCCATGTGGATGTATTGATTGTGGATACCGCAGGTCGTCTCACCATCGATGAAGAGATGATGGCGGAAATTAAACAGCTTCACGAGGCGGTGGATCCCATCGAGACCCTGTTTGTGGTGGATGCCATGACGGGGCAAGACGCAGCCAATACAGCAAAGGCCTTTAGTGATGCACTGCCGTTAACTGGGGTGATCTTAACCAAGGCCGATGGGGATTCCCGCGGTGGTGCGGCCCTTTCTGTGCGAACCATCACGGGTAAGCCCATTAAGTTCTTGGGGATGGGTGAGAAAACCGATGCCTTAGAACTGTTCCACCCTGAGCGTATTGCTTCTCGAATTCTTGGCATGGGGGATATTTTATCTCTCGTGGAAGAGGCGGAGCGAAAGCTTGATAAAAGCAAAGCGGAGCGCATTGCGAAGAAGTTTAAGCGTGGCCGTGCTATGGACTTCGAGGATCTTAAGGATCAGTTCCAGCAAATGCGAAACATGGGTGGTATGACGTCTTTGCTTGATAAGTTGCCGGGTATGGGTGGCTTAGCCAAGCTTACGGAAGACCCCGCAGCGGTGAAACAGTTTAAACACATGGAAGCCTTAATTGATTCCATGACGGTGGAAGAGAGACGCAAGCCAGAGCTCATTCGTGGTTCGCGTAAGCGCCGTATTGCCGCAGGGGCCGGGTTAGAGATGCAGGATCTGAACCGTTTGCTCAAGCAGCAAAAAATGATGAGTAAAATGATGCGTAAAATGCGTGGCAAAGGTGGCATGCAGCGCATGATGAGAGCCTTTGAGAACATGGGTGGCCAAGGCGGTATGGGCGGTCCAGGCGGCATGCCACCCGGTGGTTTTCCAGGGTTTTAGTGAAAAAAAGCCCTTGGTGAAAAATAGGGCTTTCAAATTTGTGTGAATATCGTTACAATTCGCGGTCTTTCGGGGTCCGCTTGCCCGGATCTCTGGCAGTATCATTTTTGTACTGCCAAGTGAGCCGAGTTTAACCAAGTAGAGTGAGATTATGGTAACCATTCGTTTATCCCGCGCTGGATCTAAAAAGCGCCCTTTTTACCACATGGTGGTGACCGATAGCCGTAATGCGCGCGACGGTCGCTTTATTGAACGCGTAGGCTTTTTTAATCCCATTGCACGCGGTGGTGAAGAGCGTTTGCGCGTAGAGCAAGAGCGTGTTGAGCACTGGATCAGCCAAGGTGCTGCGGTGTCTAATCGCGTTAAGTCCTTGCTCAAGGAGCACCAAAAGCAGAACGCCTAAGCCATGCTGCTTGAAGAAGATGCGTTGATCGTTGGGCGTGTTACTAGCGCCCACGGTATTAAAGGGTGGGTGAAGGTAATGTCTTTCACTGACCCTATTGAAAATATTTTTCAGTACCAACCTTGGTACCTACGTGGGGCCGATGGTTGGCAGCCAGTGGAACTTAGCGGTTCACGACAGCAGGGCAAAGCTTGGTTGGCACAAATTAACCAGTGCCAAGATAGAACCCAAGCGGAAACAGAGTTTGTTGGCCGTGAAATAGCTATCCCGAAAGATGCTCTACCTCCTGCGGGAGAAGGTGAGTACTACTGGCGAGAGCTAATTGGATTACGCGTTCGCCTCACCAGCGGAGAAGACGTAGGTGTGGTGAAAACCTTAATTGCCACTGGTGCCAATGATGTGTTGGTGGTAAAGGGCGATGCGAACAGCATAGATCGCCGCGAACGTTTAATCCCTTGGGTGCCAGAACAGTTTATCCGTGAGGTAAATGTACAGGACGGTTGGCTTGAAGCGGATTGGAACCCAGATTTTTAACCGGGGCAGGCTTCATGCAAATTGCAGTGCTAACGTTGTTTCCTGATATGTTTACTGCCATCACCGAATATGGTGTGACGGGTAGGGCTGTTAGAGAAAATATCTTGGCACTGACACCCATTAATCCACGTGATTTTGCCACCGATAAATATGGCACAGTGGATGATCGCCCCTTTGGGGGTGGCCCGGGCATGGTAATGAAAGTGGAACCATTAACTCGGGCGCTAGCCGCCGCTAAATCCCAAGTGGGAGAAGATGCTTTAGTGGTGTACATGACACCACAGGGCAAACCTCTAGCACAGCAGGATGTGGATTGGCTGGCTCAGCAACGCAACATGATTTTAGTTGCGGGCCGATACGAGGGCATTGATGAGCGTTTTATTGAAGCGCATGTGCATCAGGAGTACTCCATCGGCGATTACGTACTCAGCGGAGGTGAGTTGCCTGCCATGGTGCTAGTGGATGCCATGGCCCGAAAGCTTCCCGGAGTACTAGGGCATGAGGATTCTGCAAGCGAAGATTCCTTTTCTGGAAAGCTTGAGAATTTATTGGATTGCCCACATTATACTCGCCCTGTGGAATATGAAGGTCGACATGTTCCAGATGTGTTGTTGAGCGGGAACCATGAAGCCATTCGCCGTTGGCGATTAAAACAAGCCTTAGGGCGTACATGGCAACGACGACCAGAATTATTGCAAGCCCGAAAAGCTGCGGGCTTGTGTAAAGAGGAAGACGCTTTGCTCGCTGAGTACATCGAAGAGCATAGCACTGAAAAAAGTAATACTGAGTAATTACAGGAGCAGGCAGTCATGAGCGGCAAGACACCTTTGGTGCAAGAGATAGAACAGGCGCAATTGCGTACCGATTTGCCCGATTTTGCACCTGGCGATACCGTCACAGTGCAAGTGAAAGTACGTGAGGGCAGCCGAGAGCGGTTACAGGCATATCAAGGTGTAGTGATTAGCCTGCGTAACCGTGGTTTAAACTCTGCATTCACTGTGCGTAAGATTTCCCATGGTGTGGGCGTAGAGCGTGTGTTCCAAACTCACAGCCCCTTAATCGAAAGTATTAAAGTGGATCGTCGCGGTGATGTGCGTCGCGCTAAGCTTTACTACTTACGTGAGCGCTCTGGTAAATCCGCACGTATTAGAGAGAAGATCAGCACGGCTAAATAAGCAGTTAGGCTGTTGCTTAAAAGCAGTAGTTCGAAGGAACTACTGCTTTTTTGTGTTTAGGGGTGGCTATTTTTTTGTGATAAATTGGTAAAGCCCAAGCAAAATAGCTGCACCAATGGCCGCTGTAATAATACTCACAAGGCTGAGGCTGTTGACGGGGCCACCAATGCCGCTGGCGTTGGCCAACCAACCGCCCACCATGGCGCCAGCCATACCCAACAAGGTGGTGATGACGCATCCTTGGGGCTTTTCTCCAGGCATTAACGCTTTGGCAATAAGGCCAGCAATGAGTCCGAGCAGCGCCCATGCAATAATATTCATGGTGATATCCTTTTAAAATAAATGAATGCCAACAAAGTGTAGCAAAACATGGATACCACAAACCATACCTCCCCCCCTAGTGCTGGCGAACGTTTATTAGAACAGTGGTTAGATGCTTTATGGCTAGAAAAGGGGCTCAGTGAAAACACCCTTAGTAACTATCGCCGAGATATTCAGCGGTTTTTAGCTTGGTTGGTGGGTGAAAACCTTAAGGTGGAGGCTGTATCCCGTAGCCACATATACGCTTATTTATCGTTTTTGCACAGTAAGGGGCTAAGTGCCCGCACTGTGTCCCGCCATCTCTCCGCATTACGAAGCTTTTATTTATGGTTGCTTGATCAGCACAAAGTTATGGAAAACCCCGTGGCCCAAGTGGAAAGGCCCAAGCTTGGGCGGCCACTGCCCACCACCTTGAGTGAAGCGGAAGTGGAGGCCCTGTTGGAGGCACCAAACATAGAGGAGCCTTTGGGTTTGCGCGATAAGGCCATGCTCGAGGTGTTGTATGCCACTGGGCTTAGGGTATCGGAGTTGGTGAGCTTACATATGAGCCAGTTAGATTTGCGCCGTGGTGTGTTGCGCGTGGTGGGGAAGGGCAATAAGGAGCGTCTAGTTCCCCTTGGGGAAGAGGCGCAGCGGTGGTTAGGCTTGTATTTGCAAAAGGGGCGTGATTTTTTGCCGGGGGCCTTACCCAATGGCGTTTTATTCCAAGGACCTAGTGGCAAGCCCATGACACGGCAAGCTTTTTGGCATAGGGTGAAGCAACAGGCGGTGGTGGCAGGCATTCAAACCTCGTTATCACCGCATACGTTGCGCCACGCCTTTGCCACGCATCTATTGAATCATGGCGCGGATTTGCGAGTGGTGCAGTTGTTGCTTGGCCATACCAGTGTCAGTACAACGCAAATTTATACCCATGTGGCCACGGAACGCTTAAAACAACTTCACGCGGAGCATCATCCTCGCGGTTAATGCAAGGTACGTGAAATTTCGTGGAATTTACGGTACCTTAGCTTCTCTTTTGCCACTTAGGTGGCCCTGGCATGCCAAGGCATGGTGATACACATCAAGGCGCAAGCTGTTTCGTAGGCTCTCAGAATTGAAAGTGAGGAAACCAGATTGAAATCGGTAAAAGTAGGTATTGCAGGTTTGGGTACCGTGGGCAGTGGCACTGTGAACGTATTGCAGCGTAATGCCGCTGAAATTGCTCGTCGTGTGGGGCGTCCTATTGAAATTACCCATATTGGTGCACGACGCCCTAACCCCGCTTGCGAGCTTGGTGATATTAAAGTTTCCACAGATATTTTTGCTTTAGTGGATGACCCTAATGTGGATATCCTTGTGGAACTGATTGGTGGCACCACAGTGGCGAGGGATCTGGTGCTAGCTGCCATTCGTAATGGAAAGCACATTGTGACAGCCAACAAAGCATTGATTGCTGAATTTGGTAATGAGATTTTCCAGGTGGCGCAGGAGCACAATGTGGATGTGGGCTTTGAGGCCTCGGTGGCCGGTGGTGTGCCAATTCTTAAAGCCCTTGGTGAAGGCCTAGCCGCAAACCGCATTAAATGGGTGGCCGGCATTATTAATGGCACGGGTAACTATATCCTCACTGAGATGCAGGAAAAGGGCCGCGATTTTGCCGAAGTATTGGCAGAAGCCCAAGCCTTAGGTTATGCAGAAGCGGATCCTACCTTTGATGTGGAAGGCATTGATGCAGCGCATAAGCTGACTATTTTAGCCTCCATTGCCTTTGGAATTCCCTTGCAATTTAGCAAGGTGTATACCGAGGGGATCACTCGCATCACCACGGAAGATATTAGTGCCGTGGATTACTTCGGTTACCGTATTAAGCATCTAGGCATTGCTAAAGATACAGGCAATGGCATTGAGTTGCGTGTGCACCCGACCTTGATTCCAAAAGAAGTGTTGCTAGCCAATGTTAATGGTGTGATGAACGCGGTAATGGTGGAAGGTGATGCGGTGGGCCCCACCCTGTATTACGGTGCCGGCGCAGGCGCCGAGCCCACGGCCTCGGCGGTGGTGGCAGATATTATTGAACTCAGCCGAGCCTTAACGGCTGATCAATTAGAGCGCCCTCCTTTCTTGGGATTCCAAACGGAGCAGTTATCCACGGATGAAGTGTTAAATATTGATGATGTGGTGTGCTCTTATTATGTGCGCTTGCATGTGCAAGATAAAACTGGCGTGCTTGCGGATATCACTCGTTTGTTGAGTGAGGAAGGGGTGAGCATTGAGGCCATGTTGCAGCGTGATACGGAAGAAGAGGGTTATGTTTCCATTGTGCTTATGACCCATAAAATTCGAGAAAGCGCACTGCAGCGAGCCCTTGATAACATCGCAGCCCTAGATGCGGTGCATAATGAAATCATGCGCATCCGCGTGGAAGCATTAGATGCAAACTAACTAGTGTGCATAATACCTGAAGCATCTAAAACCCGAGCTTGTCTCGGGTTTTTTGTTATATCTTTCGCATATTGCTTCATCATTATCTATAATTCGTAAATTTCTGTATAACACTTGTGGGTGGTGTAGGGTGTTATGCCATGAAATATCATCATGGTTTTCTTTTGGGAGAGAGGGTTGGCATGCTAGATGCAGCAGATATAGACGCAGTGTTCCAGAGCTATGGGCGTTGTTGTCGGAACGAGCAGTTTTTTGAGGATTTCTACCAAATATTTTTTAATGCATCACTGGAAATCAAGTTCATGTTCCAAAATACGGACATGGAAAAGCAATACCACTTGCTTAGGGCGGGGCTCTTGTGGCTGATTATGCATGCCCGTGGTGCTTCGGATAATAAGTTGCGCCAATTGGGGGTATCCCATAATCGCACGGGTTACAATATTCGCCCAGAAATGTATGAAACTTGGCTGAAGTCCCTCGTGGCGGCTATCAAAGAACACGACCCGCAATATAGCCCAGAGCTTGCTAAGCAGTGGGTGCGAGTGCTCACGCCGGGAATCGATATTATTCGCAGCGCTTACTAAGCCTTAGCCCATCGGTTAATTCGCATTTGTAATGAAAGTAAGTAGGGTATATGCGCACCTAGCAGGCCTTTGCCTGTGGTGAGTAATGCCCCTGCTAACTCACGCTTGCGATCTGCCCACGCATAAATACTGATGAATCCAAGGTGGCCAAAGGCTTCTGTGGTGCCGGGTCCGTAAATACTTAATAAGGGGGCGCCTAGCATAAACCCTGCACTAAACTCCATGGGTAAAAATAAGGAGCGGTCCAACTGTTGGCCTTTGCCGGTGCGAGCGGTGGCGCGGGCAACAGTTTCTGGAGCAAATATTTGTTTGCCTTGGTACTCGCCGTGGTTGAGAAGCATTTGGAAAAAGCGGCTAGTTTCCTCAGCGGTGGCAAAAATGTTGCCAGCAGGAATGATGGTGTTTCTGAAGGGCTCGGCGTTAGAAATATCCACCACTGTATTTAAATCGGTGCCCACGGCGTGTTCAAGGAAACGATCGAGTAATGGGGAAGGTAAGCCCGTGGCCACATTGATGGCGGGCTCATGCTCTGGGGCTAACCCATAGGTGAAATACTTCATGCCCATGGGCTTTCGCACTGTTTCATCTAAGAGTTCGTTGAGATCTTTCCCCGTGATGGTTTCAATTAAGTGCCCAATCACAAAACCTGCTGAAATGGCATGGTACGCCTGTTGGCGCCCTGGGTTCACTGGTGAGGCCTCATAGAGGAGATTGAGAATTTGCTCAGGCTCGAAGAGCACCTCGTTGGGCGTATTCTTGGGTGGGCGTGCTATGCCTGCTCTATGGGTAAGAAGCTGTTGTAATGTAATGCGCTCTTTGCCGTTTTGGCCAAACTTTGGCAAATAGTGCGCCACAGGTTTGTGCAAGCTAAGTTCGCCAAGAGTGACTAAATGGTGAGCCAAAAGGGCAGTGATAGCCTTGGAGGCAGAAAAAAGACAAATCGGTGTATCAAGGGAGAGAGGTTGCCCTAATTCAGGATGTTTATAACCAATGGCACGGTGGTATACCGCTTCTCCCTGATGATGCAAGTGCAAACTAATGGCTGGGTTCATGCCAGTGCGATATAAGCGCTGCTGAGCACGCCAAATGGCTTCTTTGCCCGATGCCCTGAGGTTGGTGCGAGCTTCTTCTCCGCAGGCGGTGGGGGGTGTGC
>CALEAR010000366.1 GCA_937943665.1 uncultured Alcanivoracaceae bacterium | reverse complement strand
ACTGCTAAAAGACATCACCTTTGCCCGCCAGCTCCCCATTCAAGGTTTTCCTAGCTTGGTGCTTGCACAGAAAGGAGACTACTTCCCCATTGTGTTGGATTATCACAGTGCAGAGCAAAGTGTGCAGCAAATAAAGCAACATATTAAGGCCCGTGATTAACAACACCCTTTTGCGCTTAGTTTTGTGGGTTTTACAAGGCCTACTCTTTTAATTTTAAGCAGGCAAATTGGCCCGCCCACCCCACCAGGGTGTAAACTCACCTTTCTCACAAGTTCTACTACCAATAAAAAAATTATGAGCGCAACCACCTTTTATTTAGATACCAATGATTCTCACCGTATTGCTGTGCATCACTGGCCCGCGCAAGGCGAGCTCAAGGGTGTGCTGCATTGGCTCCATGGCATGGCCGAGCATGGCTTGCGTTATGAGGCCCTAGCCCAAGCGGTAACAGCCCAAGGCTGGGCCTTTTATGTGCATGATCATCGCGGCCATGGGCAAAGCACCGATACCGAGGCCCCCTTAGGCCATTTGGGCGATAAACAGGGCTGGCTAAAGCTGCAAAACGATATTAGCGTGGTGCAACAATGGTTGCGGCGCGAGCACAACCAAACCCCCATGGTGCTTGGGGGCCACAGCATGGGCAGTTTTGCCGCCCTTAATTGGGCGCAGGATTACGCCGATGTGCTGCCCTTGGTGGGCTTGGTGCTGTGCGGCAGTGATTATCGCTCCCCGCGGGCCCATGCATTGGCCAGTGTGGCTGTGCGCTTTGAGCGCTGGCGATGTGGGTTGCGCAATAGTAGCCCGCTTATTCAGCGGCTCACCTTTAAGGCCTGGGCGAAGCAGTTCCCCCAGGATGAAAGTGATTTTGCTTGGCTTAGCAGTGATCAAGCCGCTGTGGCGGAATATGAAAGTGATCCTCTGTGCGGGTTTGAGTGCAGCACGGGCCTGTGGCTGGGTTTGTTAGGTGCCCTCAAACGTATGCACCGCAAACGCCGTTTGGCGGCCCTGCCTAAGGCGTTACCCGTGTTATTGCTAGGCGGCCGGCAGGATCCAATGAGCCGCTTTGGCAAGCAGGTGGCGCAGCTGGCCCATTTGCTCACTAGCACTGGCACTGAGCAGGTGGAGCTAAAGCTTTATGCCCATGCACGCCATGAGGTGTTTCATGATGTGAGCGCCCCACAAGCGCGGCAGGATTTAGTGGCTTGGTTGGCCAATGTATTAAGCATTTAGGATTCTTTCCATGGAATGGCGATACTTAATTAAGCAATTTATTTTGCCCCCTGGGGGCTTGTATGTGTTGCTGGCCTTTGCGGTGGTGGCTTGGCACTGGCGCCCGCGCTTGGCGCGCCTCAGCGTGCTGGTAAGTGTGTTGTGTCTGTGGTTGCTAAGCACGCCGGCCATGGTTTCTTGGTTGGCCACACCTTTGGAATCCCAATACGGCAGCTTGTATAACGAGCGCTTAAACGGCGCCCAGGCCATTGTGATTTTAGGCGGTGGCAGAGAAATTTATGGCCCCCACAGCCGCGATCACGAGCCCTCTCCTTTTGCCATGGCACGGGTGCGAGAAGGTGCCAAGCTGGCCAAGCAAAGCCGTTTGCCTGTATTGGTGAGCGGTGGGCTGCATTATGGCAAAGAACCCAGTGAGGCGCTGCTAATGGCCCGTGTGCTTATGGAGGATTATGGCCTGCCCATTCCCATTTTAGAGGAGCGTAGCCGCACCACTTGGGAAAATGCCACCCACAGTGCGGCCATACTCATGCCCCAGGGTCAGCGCCACATTGCACTGGTAACCCATGCATGGCACATGCCCCGCTCCAAATGGAGCTTCGAGCAACAGGGCTTTAAGGTGGAGCCCATTATTGTGGCACCTTATAGCTATTCCCAATCCCGCCCGGGGGCGGGGTTTATGCCCGAGGCTAAGGCGCTGTTTCAATCGGTTCAGTTGATAAATGAATACTTTGGGTTGGCCTGGTACCGGCTCATGTACCGTGCGTCTGCCAAGGGCAATTCTCCTTAGTAAATTGATATAGATCTACCTTTATGCCTTTTGGCTATATTACACTGGTCTCACCACACTAAGCCTTAGTGTGGTGTTTTTTTCACACACAAAAGGATGTTTGCTATGCTCACGTGGCTTCGCAGGCTCATTGCCTTAGGTGTGGTGGGGTTAGTGCTAGCCTTTGCGCTAGGCTCGCTCTTACCTCATTTACGCACCGAGTCCCCTTCTCTTACCGTGGATATCTCTGATCCAGAACTGATCCAAAAAGGCGAATACGTGGCCCGCACGGCGGATTGTTTTGCTTGCCACACCACCTTAGAGGGTGAGGATTACGCCGGTGGTTTACCCATGCTTACCCCACTAGGGGCCATTTATTCCACCAACATTACCCCCGATAAAGAAACCGGTATTGGGGATTACACCTTCGAGGATTTCTACAATGCGGTGAAGCATGGGGTGCGTAAAGATAACGCCGCCCTGTACCCCGCCATGCCTTATCCTTCGTACCAAATCATGCCGGAGGAAGATATTGCCGCCATGTATGCTTATTTTATGTCGGCGGTAAAGCCGGTGAAGCGCGAGAACCAGGCCAGCGAATTACCCCCGGTGTTTAACTGGCGTTGGCCCTTGGCCTATTGGCAAGCCATTTTTGCCCCTGAGCGGGAGTTTGTGGCGGAACATGAAGATGAGGTGCTTGCCCGTGGGCAATACCTTATTGAGGGCCCTGGCCACTGCGGCTCCTGTCACACAGAGCGCGGCATTGGTTACCAAGAGGTGGCCCTTTCTAACTTGGATTCTGAGCGCTTTTTAAGCGGTGCCACCATTGATGGCTGGCGTGCCAAGAGCCTGCGTGGTGAGTACAAAGGCCTTGGCACTTGGAGCACAGAGGAGTTGGTGGATTTCTTTAAAACAGGTCGCACAGAAACCACCGCCGCCTTTGGTGCCATGGCAGAGGTGGTGGAACACAGCACCCAATACATGACAGAGGAAGATCTTTACGCCATGGCGGCGTATTTGAAAACCCTAAGCCCCGCCCCTGGCAAGCCTGTGGCTGGCCCCAACAAGGAAGATACCACCACGCAAAAGCTGCTAGATGGAGTTTATGATTCCCGCGGTGCCCTGCTTTATGTGGAATATTGCCTAGTGTGCCACCGTGCCGATGGCATGGGTGTACCACGCATCTTCCCAGCGTTGGCGGGCAACAGTGCCGTGTTCACAGAAAATGCGGAATCGGTGTTGCAAATTACCCTCAGCGGTGGCCGTATGCCTGAGACCCCGCACGATCGTATGGCCTTTAGCATGCCCTCTTTCAGCAGCTTAAGTGATGCGGATATTGCCGAGGTGGTGAATTACATCCGCAATAGCTGGGGCAATGAGGCCAGCGAAATCAACGTGGATGATGTGGTGAAAATGCGCCACTTCCTTAGCAAAAAACCACGGGTGGGCACGGATCTTCCTCCCCACTTGGGTACTTCCGCTCAGCCACAAGGAGGCCAACATGAATAAGATGCACACGCTTTGCTTTAACTGGGTGCCTAAGGCAGCCTTGGTGGCCTGTGTGGCACTGGGCTTGGCTGCCTGCGATAGGCCCACCCCAGTGGAACGGGATGCCGCCACCTACAATGTGGTGCATGTGGAGGATGCCAACAAAGATATTGGCACCTATGTGATTCCGCAAGATACAGCCATTGTGAATGAACCCAATGCGGATGAGATTTTTTATGGTAAACGCTTGTTGAATGAAACCAAGCGCCTGTTGCCAGATAACGTGGGCGCAAGCATGAACTGCAACAGCTGTCATATTGCGCAAGGCAAGGTGCCACTTGGCGACCCTTACATCAACAGCTATAACTTTTACCCCAAGGTGATGCCCCGTGCGGGTAAAGAGGTGGATCTGGAAGCACGCATTAATGGCTGCTTCTTACGCTCCATGAACGGTAAGGCCTTAGATCGCGATTCCCGTGAAATGAAGGCCATGATCGCCTACATGAAGTGGCTATCGCAAAATGTGCCCAAGGACCAGCGCGTGGATATTGAGAACGCCGGTGCCATTGATGAATCCTTAGTACCGGACCCAGTGCGCGGTGAAGAAATTTACTACGCGCAATGCGCAGCCTGCCATGGGGATAACGGTGAAGGCATGAAGGATAGCCGCGGGGATATTGTGTTCCCACCTTTGTGGGGTGATGAATCCTTCAACATTGGTGCCGGTTTGGCCCGTACTTATAAAGCCGCTGCCTTTGTGAAGTACAACATGCCCATGGGTATTCAAACCGTAGGGTTATGGGGCCATGGCAATGTGCTGAGTGATCAGGATGCGGTGGATGTATCGGAGTTCTTTGCCCATAAGCCGCGGCCGGATTTCCCCGGTAAGGAAAACGATTGGCCCTTACCTTCCATGCCTAAGCCTAAGGATGCCCGTTATTAACGGTGCGCACTAGGTGCATATAAAAAACCCCTCAACGTGTTCACGCTGAGGGGGTTTTTATTTAGAACCACTTATCTTTGAGTTCATTAAAGCGGTGGCGAACCTTCTCTAAGGAGGCCTCAAGCTCACCTTTTAGTTGATCAAAGCGGCTATCGGCGCTTTCTCTGAGCTCATCCAATTTGGCGGTGAGCTCATTGCGCTTGGCCACCAGGTCCGCCCTTGCCTCTTGCCACTGGGCTTCAAGCGCTGCACGCTTTTCTTGCGCCTTGGCCTCTAAAGCATCGA
>CALEAR010000365.1 GCA_937943665.1 uncultured Alcanivoracaceae bacterium | reverse complement strand
GGTTTTATGGTTCAGCAAGCGGCTGTGCTGATGGCGATCATAGGGGCTCACGGGGATATTAATTTCACGGCCTGTGTGTTCATAGGCTTCAAGGAAGGTCATATCAGGAATGTTTTCCTCAAGGCACTTTTCTAAATAATCCCCATCGAGCACCGGAGTGCCCTTAAGCACGCCTCGCCAACCCACGTATTTAAAGGCCTCTAAATACAGGCTTTCGGGCTTAAGCTTTTCTGCCAGTTCATTATCGTTATGGGTGCCTAGCACACCGGCCACAATGGCGCCGGCACTGGAGCCCGAGATCACCTTGGGTAAGAGGCCCTCTTCCCACAGGGTTTTGCAAACACCAATGTGGAAGAGCCCAAGGGCTGCACCGCCGGAAAGCATTAAGGCGGTTTGCCCAAAGGCGCGGCCGGTTTTGTTAAAAAACTCTAGCTTATCGGCGAGGCTAAAATCCTCAAACTCTGTGTCGCAAATAAAGTTGAGGGCTTCGCACACGGTGTTCAGGTATTCTTCAATCAGGTATTTGGTGCCCGCTTTGCTGTGTAAGTACAGGTTAGGGTTCGCAATGTTGCCAAGACTGCCGTGCAACCCTTCGTGCATGTGGAACACCAGCTGGTGCACATCGCCTTTTTCTAGGGTGCGGCGAATGTGCTGTATGCGGGTGCGAATAAGTTGGTAATCGTAATCGCTAGAACGATCGCGCGCCTTCCATTCTTCAGCGCCAGAAAGGCGATCATGCTCTAAGCAGGCTTGCCGCCAAGTGGCGTAATCCTCGGCATAACGCATTTTTTCTTCAATATGTCGAAGAACACGTTTCATGATTCACTCCTGCGGGGTATGGCTCTTAGTAAAATAAAGCATAAGGCTATAAGTAAAGATTGTGTCTCAGTATAGCCTGAGCCCCTAGCGCAAAAGCAATTACCCTAGCGCCTGCTTGGTGGCATTTGTGGCCATGTGAAGGGGAAGAAAAAGCGGTGCTCTGTGGCACCGCTTGGGTGGGTTACTTCAGGTGGAAGCGTACGTTCACTTGCTCTTTAATGGTGATTTCACCGGGCTGGAACTCCGCTTTTTTGCTATAGTTTTCAACTGCACTGGGTGCCATCATGGCCATGCGAGGCATGGGGCTGGCGCCCCCTTGCTGGGTAATTTGAATGGCAGGGCCTAGCTTGCGGCCGCTGGCTTTGGCAAGCACTTTGGCTTTTTCTTTGGCATCAGCCACGGCTTTTTCTAAGGCCTCTGAGCGTGCAGCGCTTGGGTCGCTTAGCTCGGCGGTGCTGTTGGCAATTTGGGTGAAGCCAATTTCGCTCAGGCCCTCTAAGAGGGCGGCGTAATCATCAATGCCCTGTACCACAAAGTTAATATCGCGCTGCACACGATGGCCCACGAGCTTTTTCTTCGGCTCCCATTCCCACTCGGGTTGTACGGTGAAGCCGGTGGCGGTGATGTTGCGCTCTTTTAGCTTAAGGTCTTTGGCTAAACTCAGGGCAGCGCTAATTTCCGCATCCACAGAACGCTTCATGGCGCTAATGTCATCCCCCGTGCGGGAGGCCACGGCGCTAATGCGAAACTGATCGGGCACGGCGGTAACTTCACCTTGGCCTGCCACCTGTATGGCTTGTTCCACCTCTTTGGGCACACCGGAGCCGCAAGCTGTGAGTAGCATGGTGCTGCCAATTACCACTAAGGCAGCGGAACGAAAGGAGGTGAGCATAATTTAAATCCTTATTTTGTATGTGAGTTTTTTTATTTTACCCTTTGTGAGACATTGTTAACAAGAGGAAGTGCCACGGGCACCATTTCCGTTGAATCCACTAGTAGGAAGATACATGAAGGCTTTGGTTGAGCAAATTCGTGATGCATTGCGCCAGGTTCATCCGGCGGCGCTAGGCACTGATATTGTTACCGCAGGTGCCATTAAAACCCTGGAGTGCCAGGAGGATAAGGTAGTGTTGGCGGTGGAGTTTGGCTTCCCCGCTGCCTCTGTGGCGGAGGGCTTTAAGCGCCGTATTGAGCAGCTATTGGTGCCCTTGTTAGAGGGGCGTAAGCTCGAGCTCTCTGTGGATTGGCAGGTGAAGGCCCATCTCACCCAAGGGCAAACTCGGCCCTTGCCCACGGTGCGTAATGTGATTTTGGTGTCTTCGGGTAAGGGTGGGGTGGGGAAATCCACCACCACGGTGAATTTGGCCCTTGCCTTGGCGCAAGAGGGGGCCAAAGTGGGCCTTTTGGATGCGGATTTATTTGGCCCGAGTTTGCCCTTAATGATGGGGCTACCCGAGAGAACGCGCCCCGCATATGATGAGGCGAAAAACTTTATTCCACCAAAAGCCCATGGGGTGGAGGTGATGTCCATTAACTTTATGGTGGATGAGGCCAAAACCCCAGTGGTGTGGCGCGGGCCCAAAGCCAGCGGGGCAGTGTTGCAGCTTGCGCAACAAACCCGCTGGGGGGATTTAGATTACCTATTAGTGGATATGCCCCCAGGCACTAGTGATATTCAGCTCACGGTGGCACAGCGCATTCCGGTGGCGGGCAGTGTGGTGGTGACCACTCCCCAAGAGGTGGCCTTAGCGGATGCGCGCAAGGGCATTGAAATGTTCCAAAAAGTAGGGGTGCATGTGCTAGGGGTGGTGGAAAACATGGCGGTGCATGTGTGTTCCGCCTGTGGCAACCACGATGCCGTTTTTGGAGAGCAAGGCGGCCAGGCCTTAGCACAGGAATATGGGGTGGAGTTATTAGCCAGCTTGCCGCTGGTTTCCACCATTCGTGAGCAGGCGGATGCGGGCACTCCCTTGGTGGTGGCGGCGCCAGATAGCGCCGAGGCGGCTCTATACCAGGTGGGGGCGCGCCGTTTAGCGGGGGCGTTATCTTTACGTGAGGCGGCTAAGCCGCCTGCTTTCGCCCGCATGATTATGCATTAAGGCCCATTCACGGAGCGGGGCATCTAGCGCCCCGCCGGTGGAACAGGTAGTATCTCAGGCTGATTTGATTTTGGTGGGAGCAAGCATGAGCATTAAAGCAGATCACTGGATTCGTCGTATGGCCCAAGAGCACGGCATGATTGAGCCCTTTGCGCCTGAGCTTGTGCGAGAAAACGAAAGTGGCCGCATTATTTCCTATGGCACCTCAAGCTATGGGTACGATGTGCGCTGCGCCAATGAATTTAAGGTGTTCACCAATATTCATTCGGTAACGGTGGATCCGAAGGATTTCGATGAGCGCAGTTTTGTGGATGTTACCGGTGATTACTGCATTATCCCGCCAAACTCTTTCGCCCTAGCACGCACAGTGGAATATTTCCGCATTCCGCGCAGTGTGCTCACCATTTGTTTGGGGAAATCCACCTACGCCCGTTGCGGTATTATTGTGAACGTTACCCCCTTGGAGCCTGAGTGGGAAGGGCATGTTACCTTGGAGTTTTCCAACACCACTAATTTGCCCGCAAAAATTTATGCCAATGAAGGGGTGGCGCAAATGCTATTTTTTGAATCCGATGAGGTGTGCGAAACCTCCTATGCGGATCGTGGGGGCAAGTACATGGGCCAAACAGGGGTCACCTTGCCCCGTACTTAAGGCTGAAAGGGGCCCTCGTAGCTTGTCATGCGTAGCTCCCCAAATAAGCCGGGGGCTTCCACATGGCGGGCGCGGATCAACATGTAATCCATTTCGGGGGCGAGCCAAAAAATAGTGCTGCGTGAGCTATCCGCATGGCGGCGCTTTTCAATGCGCACCGTGTTGAGCTTGCCCAGCGGGGTTTTGAGGGTTTCTTCTCCCACCACACGAATATGATGGGTGCGTAGCTTATCGCCATAGGCGGTGGTGATTTCGTATTCGGTTTTATCGGGCTGTATTAAGCAGCGTGCCCGTAGCATCATGGAAAGTTCATCGAGGGTATCTTCCTCAATTAAATAGGTTTTGCTGTGATCATCGCCCTTTTTCTCTTGGGTGCGATTAAACACGCGCCGTGGATCCTCTTGAAAGGTCATATGGTAGTTGCGTTCACGGCGAAAGCCTTTGAAGTAATGGCTGTAGCTTTCTGTGGTGGGGAAGCAATCCTGCCAGTGAAAGGTGCTTTCTTCCTTATTTTTTAACAGCATGGATTGGGCCTCAAGGGTGAGGCGATACCTTTCATCCGCTAGGGGTTTAAGGGTGAGCTCCGCCTTAATGGGGGTGGGAATGCGGCTCACATTCACGCGGTATTCCACCTTAAAGGGGGCGAGTGGTTCCCCCAGAGCGGGGCTGCCCCCAAGAAGAAACAGGCTTATTATTATGAGTAAACGCTTCACGGTGCTTCCTGTGTGATGCCAAAGGCTAACTGAATTTGTTGAGCCTCATTTCATAGGTGCTGCCGCCATCCTCTTGCTTCATACGCACCAAGGAGTAGTTATGCTCAGGCGCAAACCACATGAGGGTATTGCGTTGATTGCCCTTGCGTTGGCGCTCCACCCGTAGGGCCTTGAATTCGCCAGCGGGGGTTTTTACCACCTCGGTGCCCATAATTCGAAAACGTAAGGTTTCATGGCGCTTTTCGCTAGCCACGTGGAATTCCAAGGGCGCTTGTTCATTTTCTTGTAAGCGGCATTGAATGGCCAAGGGCAGTGCTAGCATATCAATGGTATCGGGTTTAATGTCAAACTCACGATCGCTTTTGCCTTCTCGCTGTAGCACTGCAGTGGGGGTGTTGGCCTTCTGTTGCAGGGTTAAGATGGCGGAGCGGCTTTGGCCAAGGCCTTTGCGCTGGTATTCATAACGGCTGGTAATGGGCAAGCACCCTTCCCACTGAAAGGTGCTGGCTTCACGAATGCTACCAAGAAAGTTTTTGGCGCTGAGCTCGGTTTGCCATTGGCCGTTCTCTATTTGTCGTAGGCTGCGCGTGGCAGAAATGCTAAAGGGGATGCCAGCGCCGGTGAAGCCGTACTGATACGAGAATGCTGTTGGCGCCTCGGCATTAGCTAGCAGAGGCAGGCATAGGCTCAAGCTGATGAGGGCTTTCCATATAGGCAAAGGTAACCCCCGTGGTGGGGAGAAGCTCGCCATTGAGTGTTACTCCTTCATTGGTCAACATAAGCGCATGGGTGGCGCGCCAATATAAGACCTTAGGGTAAAGCAAATGTTCACTCTTGTGTACGCGCTCGGCTAAGGTGGCCGCTGAATCTGAGGCCAACACAGGCACCTGTGCTTGGGCCACCAGAGGGCCACCATCCAATTCATCGCTCACAAAGTGAATGGAGCAGCCGTGCACCTCATCGTGGTTATCCAAGGCTCTTTGGTGTGTATTCAGCCCCCGATACCGTGGCAGCAAGGAAGGGTGCACATTCAGCAAGCGGCCGTGAAAGTGGTTCACAAACACAGGTGTGAGAATGCGCATAAACCCTGCCAGCACGAGGGTATCGATGGGATACGGTGCTAGGGCTTGGATCATGGCCTCATCGAAGGCTTCGCGAGTGGGGAAGGCCTTGTGCTCCACCACCACAGTGGGAATGCCCGCTTGCTTTGCCCGTTCAAGGGCGTAGGCATCTTGGCGGTTGCTCAGAACCACACTAATGCGCACGGGCAATTGCCCGCTTTGTTGTGCATCGATGATGGCTTGTAAATTGGTGCCCGAGCCACTCACTAAAACGGCGATGTGATGGCTCATTGCATAACCAATTCAGCGGGGCCTTCGTGGGCTTCAATGTGGCCAAGGTGCCACGCTTTTTCGCCCGCTTCTTCCAATTGCTTAAGGGCGGCGGTGAGGTAATCCTTTGGTACGGCAATCACCATGCCTACGCCGCAGTTAAACGTGCGATACATTTCTTCGGTGGCCACTTGGCCCTGTTCTTGTAGCCAGGTGAACACCTCAGGCCATACCCAGCTGTTTGTGTTTACCACGGCGCGAGTGTTTTCGGGCAACACGCGGGGAATGTTTTCAATAAAGCCGCCGCCGGTAATGTGGGAAAGGGCATGCACAGGCACGGCATCAATGAGCTCCAACACGGATTTCACATAAATACGTGTTGGTGTCATTAAGGCCTCCATAAGAGGCTTGCCATCTAGGGTGATGTGAGTGGTATCGGCCTGTTCTAAAATACGACGAATTAAAGAATAACCGTTGGAGTGGGGGCCAGAGGAGGCGATGGCCACGAGCTGATCCCCCGGGCCCACCTTGCTACCATCAATCACTTCGTTGCGATCCACCACGCCCACGCAGAAGCCGGCTAAATCGTAATCTTCACCAGCGTACATGCCAGGCATTTCAGCGGTTTCGCCGCCAATAAGGGCGCAGCC
>CALEAR010000364.1 GCA_937943665.1 uncultured Alcanivoracaceae bacterium | reverse complement strand
CCCCGACCGCCTGATTACAAATCAGATGCTCTACCTACTGAGCTACGCCAGCCTTTGTGGACGCGAATTATAGGGTAATAAAAATAAGTTAGCAACTGAATTTTAGCTATTTGTACAAGATACCTGCATAACGGTTAATCCTTCATCATCTGCGCTGTTATAGATGCTTTCCGCAGATTCTTTTTGGAAAGGTAATACATCAAACACTAACCAAAACTCTACAACATCGCGCCAGGTTTCACGGATTTGTGCATCGTATCCTTCACTGTTCATTTTCGTCCGCAAACCAATGGCGGAATCTTTATTTGAAAAGTAACCAAGCGATACAGCGTTCTCATCTTCTCCTTCCGTAACAATAAAGCTATCCACCCCTTTGAAGTGCAATTCTTTCAGCATTTCTGAGGCGTCCGCTCGACTATCAAAAGGAGGGAGATACACCCAATGCAGTAAATTTTTACGCAATGCCAATCTTTCAATGCGGCCTTCTAATCCAAGGTCTTCATTTAAGGATTGCGAACGCTCCGCATCCTTCACGTTAGCCCATGGCCCCATCGCTAAACAGTATCGCTTGCGCCGTTGTTGAAATGCTTCCTCTCCTGATGGGGACGCATCCTCCCCCAGTCGTTGCAACAGCTCTCCTTTTTGCACATACACCTGAGGCTGTTGCTCTTGCGGTGTTGGCTGCAACCATCCAAACGCAAAGTACACCAGGTTCACTAGTAGCAATAAAAAAAATAAAACTCTCACCCTTTTGCCCTCTCACCTAGGTTTGCAGCCACTCGATTCAACCCACAAAGCACTAGGCTATTATCCATTTTAGTAGGTGCAGTGATCCAAGGTGCCAAGTACGCAGCGTCGCCCCCTGTAAGGTACACCACCGCTTTACCTAATCGTTTATTTTGCTCATTAATTAACTGATTAATAAAACTGGCGCACATTTTTCCGCAGCCTTTATTCACCGCCTCTAGGGTATTTGAGGCTAACGCCAAATCCTCTGGCCACGCCATACCCACTTGCACCTGCGATGTACCCTGATACAAGGCATTCACTAACATAGCTAAGCCTGGGACTATGTAGCCACCAAGGTGCCTACCCTGTTCATCGGCCACATCCACAGTAATGGCACTACCGCAGTCTATGACAACAGAAGCGCCATGTCTGTGCCAAGCTTCTAATATGGCAAGCCAACGATCCACGCCTAGCTTTTCTGGCTGTGCATAGCTGTTTTCAAAACCTAACCGGTGTTTCTCCGCATAGTAAAAGTGCACAGGAAGCGGAGTGCGCTGGGCTAACAGCTGCTTAATTTGCTGATTTTCTTCCTCACTTAATACAGAAGCAATATAAATTCCCTTAACTTTCACAGCCTGCCCACCAAGTGATGCTACCACCTGTTGGCACACTGTGGGCCACTGTTTTTTATGCCGCACATGGTTAACGGCTCCCACATGAGCCTCTCCTGGCTTGCCCATGGCCCATTGAATACTGGTATTACCGATATCAAGAAGCAGATTCATGCTTTCTTACACTCACTTCGCCGGCATAAAACTCTCGGAGTTTATTACCTACATTCACACACAAAGCTCCTGAGGCTGATATGCCAGTGGCTACCCCCGCAACGCTTTGTTCACCTAAATAAACAATAACTTCTTGGCCTTTGAGGAAATCATACTGATCCCAAGCACTTAAAGAATGCGATAAACCGTGCTTATGAAACTCAGTCATTGATTGGCGTATTTCATTAATAATGGCCGCTACCCACTGGTGTCGCTCCACATCGGGAAGCACCTCAAGAATAGAGGCCACAGGTTGCTCTACTGTATTTTCAGAGGTGAAGCTTGCATTAACACCCACACCAATAATGGCATGGCATAAACCATTCACATCCCCACATACTTCCACCAAAATGCCTGAAAGTTTACGGCCTTCGTAATAAATATCATTAGGCCACTTTAGGGATAACTCCGCCTGTGGGGCGAGCCTACGCAATGCGGTAACAATGGCCACGCCTATCACAAGGGAAAGCCCTTGTAAGGCTGTAGCGCCAGATTCAAAACTCACCTTGTAGCTTAAATAGAGATCCGCCCCCAAGGGAGAATGCCAGTGCTTGCCTCGGCGACCTCGACCCGCCGTTTGCATCTCACTCAAAAGAAGAAATTCATCCGTGGGAAAGGCTTCTGCTAAGGCGGCGGCGGCCACATTGGTGGAAGGCAAGCTCCAACAGCAGCGCAGCAAGGGCAAAGGCCTTGTTAAATATTCGGTCAGAACCGAAGGTTGTATCACCTCATACCCAGGGGGTAAACGATATCCTTCTCCCGGCACAGATAGCACCCTTAGCCCCTGTTCCTTTAAAGCGCTAATTCGCTTCCATACATAGGCTCGGCTAACCCCAAGTGCTTCACCGATTTCTTCGCCGGATACTAATTTACCCTGGGAAAGTTGAGCCAGGATCTTGCTATCCGTGTTGCTTAGTAGCACTTCATCTTGGAGAGGTATTGAAGAAAATTGATTCACCCTTTCCCCTTCTTTGGCCATAAAATTACATAGGGATCTATAGTAAATCATCTAGGAAGCATTGCACCAATTTATAGGTGTCTTGTGAGAGTAAATACCCCGAAATGGGTAAATATAAGAAG
>CALEAR010000363.1 GCA_937943665.1 uncultured Alcanivoracaceae bacterium | reverse complement strand
GGAGGGCACCACAGTGCTTGAGAACGCCGCCCGTGAGCCAGAGATTGAAGATCTAGCCAATTGTTTGATCGGCATGGGGGCTAAGATCCAAGGTGCGGGCACAGATACCATCACCATCGAGGGAGTGGAATCACTGCAGGGCTGCCAACATAGGGTGATTTCTGATCGTATTGAAACAGGTACCTATTTAATTGCCGCTGCCATTACCGGCGGTAGCATCACTGTGCGTGATACGGATCCTAGCCTCTTGGATGCTACCTTACAAAAGCTGCGTGAAGCAGGGGCTCATATTGAGGTGGGTGACGATTGGATCCACTTAGATATGCAAGGGCATCGCCCTAAGGCTGTGTCTCTGAAAACGGCGCCATGTCCAGGCATGCCCACGGATATGCAAGCGCAGTTTAGCGCCATGAACACCCTAGCCGAAGGCACAGGCACCATAGTGGAAACCATTTTTGAAAATCGTTTCATGCATATGCAGGAGCTCATGCGCATGGGGGCTGATATTCAAATTGAAGGGAATACTGCCATTATCCGTGGCGTGGAGGCTCTTGAAGGTGCCCCGGTGATGGCCACGGATTTGCGCGCCTCAGCATCCTTGGTGATCGCTGCTTTAGCAGCAAAAGGGGAAACCCTAGTGGATCGCATTTACCATATTGATAGGGGCTACGAGGATATTGAAGCCAAGCTGAGTGCCCTTGGAGCAAACATTCAGCGTGTGAAGGGCTAAAAGCCAAGAAACAACCAATTTAGAGGATACGCATGGCCACAAACAAGCCGTTGACCATTGCCTTATCAAAAGGCCGTATATTGAAGGAAACCTTGCCCTTACTGGAAGCGGCGGGAATCCATATGCTCGAAGACCCTGAGAAATCGCGAAAACTCATTTTCGACACCAATCGAGCGGATGTGAAAATCATTATTATTCGCGCCACCGATGTACCACCTTATGTGCAGTATGGCGCAGCGGATTTGGGCGTGGCCGGTAAAGATGTATTGATGGAGCACGGGGGAGCAGGTATTTACGAAACCCTAGATCTTAATATTGCCCGTTGCAAATTAATGGTGGCGGCCCCTAAGGATGCACCACCTATTCATGGTCGTATTCGTGTGGCCACAAAGTTTGTGGAAGTAACGCGTCGTTATTACGCCAGTAAAGGTCAGCAGGCTGATGTGATCAAACTCTATGGTGCCATGGAATTAGCACCCATTGTGGGGCTTGCAGATCGTATTGTGGATGTGGTGGACACGGGTAATACCTTGCGTGCCAATGGGTTAGAACCCACTGAGCTCATTGCCCATATTTCTAGCCGTTTAGTGGTGAACCAAGCAAGCATGAAAACTCGCCATCAGGAAATTCAGCAAATTATTGATTTACTTGCCCAAGCGGTGGCAGAAAAAGCACAAGAGGACAACCAATGAAGGGGTTTGAGGTCAATCGCTTAAGTACCGCAGCGTCGGATTTTTGGGAATCTTTAGATGCGCTCACTGCTTGGAGTGAGGAGCGTGATACCGAAGTGGCAGCACGAGTGGCGGAGATCATTGCTGCCGTGCGTAAACAAGGCGATGCGGCCTTGGTGGAATACACCAACCGCTTTGATCAGCGCCAAGTGGCGAAAGCTAGCGAGTTGGTGCTTGATAAAGCGGCCTTGCAAGAGGCCTTGGCAAGTATTTCTCCTGAACAGCGTCAGGCTTTAGAAAAAGCTGCTGAGCGTGTGCGTGCTTACCATGAACATCAGCGCCAACCTTCTTGGGATTATGAAGATGAGTATGGCAACAAGCTAGGCCAACAGGTAACACCTTTAGATAGGGCGGGCTTGTATGTGCCTGGCGGTAAAGCCGCTTATCCAAGCTCAGTGTTAATGAATGCCATTCCCGCTCAAGTGGCCGGTGTACAAGATATTGTGATGGTTTCTCCCGCTCCTCAAGGAGAGGTGAACCCCATGGTGCTGGCGGCGGCTTGTGTGGCAGGGGTGGATCGTGTGATCACCATTGGTGGCGCGCAAGCGGTGGCAGCCTTGGCTTACGGCACCGAAACCGTGCCTGCCGTGGATAAAATCGTGGGCCCAGGCAATATTTATGTGGCTGAAGCCAAGCGTCAAGTATTTGGTAAGGTGGGCATTGATATGATTGCCGGGCCTTCTGAAATTTTAGTGGTGTGCGATGGTGAGACCCCGGCGGATTGGATCGCCATGGATTTATTTTCGCAGGCTGAACATGATGAAGAAGCTCAAGCCATTTTAGTGAGCCCCAATGCTGCCTTTTTAGATGCTGTGGCTGAAAGCATGGCGACACTTGCACCCACCTTAGAACGGGAAGCGGTAATCCGCACCTCCATGGCAAATCGTGGCGCCTTGGTGCATGTGCAAACCATGGAAGAGGCCATGGCAGTGGTGAACCGAGTGGCGCCAGAGCACTTGGAACTTTCCTTTGATAATGCCCGAGATTACTTGCCACAGGTGCGCCATGCGGGGGCTATCTTTTTGGGTCGCTACACCGCTGAGGCTTTGGGTGATTACTGTGCTGGGCCAAATCATGTGTTACCCACCTCGGCCACAGCACGCTTCTCTTCGCCTTTAGGTGTATATGATTTCCAAAAACGTATCAGTATTATTCAAGTATCGCAATCTGGG
>CALEAR010000362.1 GCA_937943665.1 uncultured Alcanivoracaceae bacterium | reverse complement strand
CGGTTGGGTGGGGGTACTGGACTGATGAGCACAAGCCACTAACCCCAAGCACAAAGCGAGCACCCCTAAGCCGCGGGCTGGTTTAATAAATAACATCCACATAAGGGCTCACCTGTAAGGGTTTGTGATAACGACCGGGCAACAAACGGGCTAACCCCGCATAGCTTTGGCGAATGGCCGTGTTGTAAATCCCATCGGGTACCAAGGCGGTGTTAGCGAGGTAATAATCAATGGCTCTGTCTTCATAGGGCAGGGCTCTATCCTCCAAATCTAACTCATAAAGTTCTAGCTCCAATGCATCTAAGCCGGCGGGGCGCTCACTATTCATAAGGTCTTCAGCCAAGGTTTCATAGAGCCAGCCCACCTGATACTGGGCTTCGGTAACATGTTCACTCACACCGGTATCTAAGGCCACCTGGTAATGCGCTAAGCTACGGCGCATGGCGGCTACTTTGGCATTAAGATGTTGAGCCAAGGGTTGTTTTAAGGGCAGCTGTGTAAATTCTTCGGTGCTTTGCTGCGCCAAGGCTAGCGCCGCCCAACCGGCTAACCAAGCAATACGATCATCCTCTGGGGCTTTTGCCAAGTGAGCGGATAAGGCCTCCAATAAGGGTTGGCGCTCTGGGGCGTTCTCCCCATAGGTGTTGGCTAGCAAGTATTGTGCTTCTGCCAAGGGTAAGAGGGGGCTTGACCAGGTGTGAATATAGGTGTTAAGGCGCTTACGTAGTGCTGTTGTATCTCCGGACTTTTGCTCAAGCTCAACGGCGCGCCATAGGGCTTCGCGGCTGAGTTCTGGGTCTTCTTCCTGGAAACGCTGGGCGAGAAATGCGTATTCCTGGGCGGCTAACCCGTATTGCTCAGTGCTTTCATATGCCAGTGCAAGTTTGTCTGGCACAGTGGCGCTTTGTTCGTGGTGGGGAAACTGCTGGCGTAACGCTTTTAATAAGGGAATCGCCGCTTGGTACTCGCTGGCATTAAGGTAAAGGGTGGCGGCTTCATATTGAGCAATGGGGCGTATGGAGGTATGGGGGGTGCGTTCCACCACACGCAAAAAACCTTCGGCCGCTTGTTGCCATTGCGCCTCTGAGGCTAGGGCATCGGCTTGTCGGTAGAGGCTAAGGGCAAGTTTTTCTTCAGCCTCAGCGGTGTCTTCAGCGCTAAGCGGATGGCGAAGCAGTTGTTCGTAGTGGGCTTCAGCCTCTGCATATTGCTGTAAATCTAAATACGCGTTTGCCATGGTGCTTAAGGCATAAATGGCTAAATCATCCTCTGGCTGGTGGGTCAGTAAAGCCTCGGCAGCGGAGATGGCTTCTGGCAATGCCCCTGCAGCTAATTGGGTTTCAATGGTGTTAACTAGCACTGGGTTTACCTGCACATGAGAGGGGAACTGCTGGGCATAGGTGAGCGCCGCTTTAAGGTTTGCTTGGCGCCACTGCTGTTTATGTGCAGGTGCACTGAGACCCTCGTAATATTCTTGCCGCAAGCGCACACTTTCGTAAGCCACCTGTGCGCTGTGGCTGTGTTCTGGCCAGGTATAGGCGCTAAATTCATAAGCTTTAATGGCGGCTTGGATATGACCTGCTTGGTGCAGCGCTTGGGCTTGCCAATGGGCAATATCAGCGTTGGCAGGGCTTGGTGGTGCCGTGAGCAAGTACTGATCATACCAATGGCTCGCTGTGAGGTAGTACGCTTGTTTATTTGTTTGTTGGCCTCGCTGGTGATAGTGCTGGGCAATATGGAAGATATGCTCCGTTAACTGTGGCGTTATGGTGCTACGTTGCACTGTGTGGGCGCGCCAAAAAGGGCTGTTCACGCCGTATTGGTTCACGTAGTGCTTTTTGGCTGCTAAGTATTCTTGCTGTAAGCCGCCTTTTGCATAAGCATCAATGGCTTTTTGGCTAAAGTAGGGCGCCTTCAAATGTGTGGGGTATTGAGTGGCATAGCGTTGAAAGCTTTCTGCGGCAAGGGCGTAATCCTGCTGTTGTAGGTAAGCCTCGCCTAGGTGTTCGTACACTGCGGCTTCATAGGGCTTATTGGGGTGTTGCTTAAACCATTGTTGGGCCGTGCTCGGCCCTTGTAGCGCCATGAGCGTTAAACTGATCACCCGTTGGGTATCTTCCTTTAAGGTCTGTACTAGGGAGGCCTCCTCTGAGTCCGTGGGGGCCTCGTTGAGGAAGCTATCATACAAGCTGAAAAAGAGGGGCAAAGCATCGGTGAATTTTTCTTGCTGATACAGGCTCCAACCTAGCTTATAAAGGCTTTGCTGATAAAACTCAGAATCGGGCACCTTAATAACAGCGGCATAGGCTTCTGCGGCTTGTGCCAACGCTTCTTGTTGAAAGAGAATTTCACCGCGCCGGAATTGGGCTTCCACATAAAATGGGCTTTGGGGGTGATCATCCACCAATCGAGTGAGGGCTTCTAGGCTTAGTTCCTCCTCTGCCGCTAGGCTATAAGTATGAGCTAGGCGATAGAGCGCCTCTGCTCGCTGGGAGTGAGTTAGGGGAAAATGTAGCAAGGTATGATACAAAAACGCCGCTGTGTAAACATTGGCTTCTATGGGGGCCTCTTGTAGCACCTTGAGCTCTTGTTGTCCCACGCCTGAGTGGGTAAAGGCCAGCTGAGGTTGTTTGGGGTAGCGGTGCAAGCCTAAGTATTGGCCATAGTGGCTTTGTGCAAATCCTTTAAGGGGTTCTTCTTCCTGCAGTTGGTGCTCCACCGCTTGCAAGCTTAAATCTGCCATGCGACGTAATATTTCCGGTGAAGGCTGGTGCAAAAAAGCTTGCTGATAGTGCAGTAGCGCCTGCTCCACATCAGCCTCGGGTAAGGGGGCTCGAGATGAGGTTGAGAGGTTTTGTTGCACCACGGTTTCCAATAAGGGGGCATCCGACTGGCGCTGAGGAAGCGGATCATGGGTACTGCACGCCATGAGTAGGGTGCTGGTAAGGCAGAGGAGGACTGGGAAACGAATAATGGCGTTCATGGCTATGACTTCATAATCCTAAGCGTTCATCTTGTACCCTAGCAGCCGCTAAATGTGCTTCGGCTAACAGGTCTTGTAGGCGCGCTACATCCTCTTGAATATGGTGCTTTGCCATGGCAACCAAACGTTGGTTTAGTGCCTTCTCTAGGGTGGAGGCACCTTGCTGTTGTTGCTGAATGCGTTGCTCGTAAAATGCCCAAGTAGGAGCAAGCGGCAGCGCTGTGATAGGCTCGGATGGCGTGTTTTTACCTTGTGGAGCAAGCACAGATTCGGCAATTTTTTTCAGGGCTTTATGGTCCTCCAAAACTAATGTTTGAACAGCGCTGCCAAGCGGTTTTAATGCGTTGATGTGTTCAAGTTGCTCCGCCAAGGTGTGCTGTAGGGTTTTCACCTCTTCATACTCATTGTATACGTAGAACTTCGGTTTAGAGGTGAATGTCTTGGCGCGCAGAAAGCCAA
>CALEAR010000361.1 GCA_937943665.1 uncultured Alcanivoracaceae bacterium | reverse complement strand
CATAAGAATAACTTGAAAACGCCCCTCAATGTAATACATTTTGTATTACAAATAGGAGACAACTATGATATCCCTGCGCCTAAGCAAAGAATTACAGCAGCAGCTAGAGCAACTTAGCGAGCAACGCAGCAGCACTAAAACTCACGTGGCTAGAGAAGCACTAGCGTATTACTTTGCCGAGCGAGAAAACATTCAGCGCATCGCCACCATCGATAGGGGTTTTTATATTTATCTCAACAAGAAAAAAACGATGCTTGAGAATGTGCTAACGGCTTAGGCGGCTATAACACTTCCCGATGAATATCCATAATACGCGCATCCACGCTACTTTGAATTTTGTTATCCGTATCATTACACAAGGCATCTAATTCCCGTTGGCTTTTTGCCACCAACACAAAAGACCATTCGCTAGAATCATGGCTGTTTTGATGGCTGCTTTCGCACACCGCTATGGAAGGGTTGCGCCCTAGCCGCTCATGCAAGCCACCAATACGTTGGCGCTTTTCTTTAAGGGAGCTGCACCCTGGCAAGGAAAATACAAAAGTGAGAATGGCAATATGCATAAGATCTTGTTCCATGTAATGCATCAAAAACGCTTAGCTTAACAATTTTTATAGGTATCGGTGCGAGGCTTTACAAAAGAACGAGCAGGCCGCAAATGCAGCGGCCTGTTTAAGGACATTTATTCCGCCTGATCTAACCCCGCCTGCCAAAAATCAATTTCTAAACGTGTGGCATCACGAAAAATGACAGATAACTCATCAAAACGCTCTTGGGAAATATTGGCTAAGCGCCTATCTAGCCAAGCGGCTTCTTGCTCTGCCGCTTCTTGGAAGGCATCGCTTTCGTACATGGAGAGCCACTTTTCATAGGGATTGTTATGGCGGTTCGTATTTTCGTAACGGCTCAAAAACTGCGACACCTCTGCGTAGCCCACCAAGCAAGGAGCCAAGGCCACGTGCAAATCTAACAGATTGCCACGGCTGCCGGCATCAAATACATAGCGCGTATAAGCCAAGGTAGCGCGAGCCTCAGGAAGCTGAGCAAGCTCTTCTTCCGAAATCCCCCACTCACTGCAGTATTCAATATGCAGCTGTAACTCAAAATCCAGAATGGTTTTCACCCCATCCAACGAATGGCGCAAATCTTCGAGGTTCTGGCTTTTATATACCGCCAAGGCATAGGCGCGGCCAAAGTGCAGCAAGAAGAGATAATCTTGTTTGAGGTAGTGTTTGAAAGCCTCATCGCTAAGGGTGCCCTCGCCTAGCTGGCGTACAAAGGCATGCTCCGTATAAGCTTGCCACTCTGCTGCGTGTGCTGCTTTTAAATCTTGAAAACGAAAACCCATGGCTGTTCTCCTAGCTAAATAAATTTCCAGAAACACAGCTGTGGGCAAGCATAGAGAAAGCACGCTTGAATCCCTACGCCGGTAACCGGATCAGGTTCAACGAGTTGCAAACTAACAGCTGCTCTCAACCGGTTTTACCGGCACCCCGTCAAGCAGCAAACACTATAGCAAATAAATTCCGAGATGTTCCGCTGGCCTAGCGTCTCTAAGCTTATGCAGTTGTGCTATAGTACGCTCCTGCGGATTCACGCCCTATTTTATTGTTGCTATAGCGATTTCATGCTCAAAAACCAAAGCCTCGCTCGTAATTTATTATCCATGACATGGCCCATGCTATTAGGGGTGTTTGCCTTAATGAGCTTTCAGTTAATGGATAGCTTTTTTATTAGCTTACTCGGCACCGAACCCTTGGCAGCCATGGGTTTTACCATGCCTATCAATCAACTTATGGTGGGGTTTCAGGTGGGTG
>CALEAR010000360.1 GCA_937943665.1 uncultured Alcanivoracaceae bacterium | reverse complement strand
CTTGAGCGCCCATTTCTGACATAATCTCGCGATGAAATATTTCATGGCGGTTGGCCTCTAAAATCCGCGGCATTAACTTGCTTTGACAATATTCGCGCGCCGCATCGCGCACCATACGCTCTTCTTCGGTAAGGGCTTCTTCAAGTAATAAAGGGTCTTCCCATTGAAATGGCTTCATATGGCATCCTTTGTAAATGAACTGTTATCCAACTTGGCTAGGAGCAAAGCGCATTTGCAGCACCCCCCAAAGGACGCTTAAATAAGGCACAGGCACCTGATATTGCTCTGCAATGGCCACCACATTACCTAAAATAGCTTCTAGCTCCAGTTCCCGCCCGGCTAAGTAATCTAAGGCCATGGAATTGCGATAAGCGGGCATGGCGCGGGTAACTTCTATATTCTTATCCACTGCATCCGCTGGCAGAATATGGCCATCGGCAGCGGCCACGGCCATCACCTCATGCATCATGGCTCTGATGGTGGCTTCTCCGTTCGGGGCATCTAGCATTTGCAGGGTATCAGCGCCTTGAGCCAATACTGAGGTGGGATTAAAAGGCGTATTCCAAATGCATTTGGCCCAACGCTCGTATTGAATATTATCGGTAGCTTTAGCACTAATGCCACCGCGATTAAAAGCCTCCACCAAGGCCGCGGGCACCTCGCCCTTGCCATAGGGGCCCATTACCAATCGGCCATAGGCCTTGTGTTCCACCTTGCCTGGGGCCACACGGCTAACAGCAATAAAGGCCAGCGCACTAATCAAAGGATTCTGGGGAAAGGCTTGCGCGATGGGCGGCTCAATATCGATACCGTTTTGAATCAACATGATGGTGGTATCAGCAGATACCCAAGGCTTTAGCAAGGCTACCCTATCAATACTTGGCAACACCTTTACGCACAGTAGCACCACATCAAAATCCGGTGCCTGTGCTGCCTCATTTTGGGTATAAACAGCCTCAGGCCGCCAAGAAAGATCCCCTAAGGGGCTAGTAAATTGGAACCCTTGTTCCTTAACCACTTCCGCATCTGAGCGCATCACCACGCTCACCCTAGCGCCAGCGCGATGCAAAATAGCACCATAAAAACTACCTATGGCGCCGGCACCCACAATTAATACACGTTGTTGTTCAATACTCACAAACACCTCATTGGACGGGGGTTAACACACCATGCAAAACCGTATTCACCACAGTGGCGATGAAGGCCTCTCTATCATCGTGGGTTTCGTTTTCCCGTGGCTGATACCAAGCAATCACTGAATTAAAACCCGCTAAAATCAAACGCACCGCAAGCCGAGGGTTCTTAGCGTGTAGCTGCTGTTTCTTCACCCCTTCCATGAACACATTCAGAAAAATTTCCTCATACTCCACGCGGCGCCGTTGCACTTGTTTCAACTGTTCCCCTTGGGCAAGATTCCCTTTATGGCGTAAGTGCATGTGTACACCCTCAGATAAGGTGCGTTGATACGGTTGGGTTTCAAGTAAAGTACGCACATGGGCGCGGCACATGGCCGTGAATTGTTCTAAAGGGCTTAAGTTTTTTTGTAGGAAGGGATTGATCACTCGGAAAAGCGCATCCATGCCTTTTTGTTGAATTTCAATGAATAGCTCACCTTTTGAACTAAAGTAATGATACACCATTCCCTTAGTGGCACCGATGCGCTCTGCAATGTCATCGATACTTGTGGCAGCAAACCCTTTCTCCATAAAACACAAGGCTCCCGCGTATAAAATGGCCTCGCGGGAATTCAGTTCTTTTAATTTATTATTTTCTGCCATATTGCATCCTCGTTGCTTTGTTTATGTGCTGCATAGTAGACATTTATGTAAACCCTTGTCACCTCTTCCTTTTCAGACAAATGCCATTAAGAGTGATAAACTGAGGCGCAAAATTTTGGAGGTATCTTATGTCTGTTACCATTTACCACAACCCTCGTTGCTCTAAATCGCGCCAAACCTTGGCAATCATCGAAGAAAAAGGCATCACCCCCACCATTATTAAGTACCTAGAAGACACTCCTGATGCAACCACGCTGCAGAAGCTTGTGAAACAGTTGGGCCTAAAAAGGGCACACGATTTGCTACGCACCAAGGAAGAAGAATACAAGCAAGCTGGATTAAGCCCAGAAAGTGATGATGACACAGTGATTGCCGCCATGGTGAAACACCCTCGCCTCATTGAGCGCCCCATTGTGGTGAAAGGCGATAAGGCGGTACTTGGCCGCCCACCCGAAAATGTGTTGGAGTTACTCTAGTGGCTGCGCCTTACGTATTAATTTTGTTTTATAGCCGTAGCGGCAATGTGGCCGCGCTAGCTAAGGAAATTGCCCATGGGTGTGAAGCCGCCGGTGTGGAAGCTAAACGCCGCACCGTGCCCCCCGTGGGCCCACAAACCGAAGCTGTGTTGCCTCAGGTACCCAATACTGGCGCGCCCTATTGCACCGTGGATGAATTACGCCATGCCAGTGCCTTAGCGCTAGGTTCACCAAGCCGTTTTGGCAGTATTGCAGCGCCGCTTAAATGCTTTCTTGAGCAACACACAGAACTCTGGCTAGAAGGCGCCTTGGTGGGCAAGCCAGCGGGAGTGTTCACCTCTTCAAGCACACAGCACGGCGGGCAAGAAAGTACCTTACTTTCCATGATGGTGCCCCTATTACACCACGGCATGTTGATTACTGGGATTCCCTACACCACTGGGGAGCTCAATCGCACTGTCAGTGGCGGAACCCCGTATGGCCCAAGCCATGTATCGGGCGTACATAACGATAAGCCCCTCAGTGAAGAAGAAGTGAAACTCGCCCGCGCTTTTGGCCACCGCTTAGCCACCACCGCCTTAGCGCTTCGTTCAAAGCAATCGTAAGGAAAGCCTGTGCTATTACTGCATCGCTTGTTACTGTTATTCCTGCTTGTGGCCGCCCTCGGTGGCTTTATACTCCAAGCTCCGGCAAACACCCCCACCCTAGTTATGGTGCTCATGGGAGCTGTGATTTATGGGCCACTGCTTATTTTTGTGCGCCCCGCTTGGCGTGCCGACCCGCGGCAGCTGCTGTGGTTTTGTATTTTGCTTATGTTTTATTTCTGCGGTTACAGCATGCAGGTGCTAAGCCCCGCCCCTCTGATATATTGGGTGATTGCACGGCTAGCGTTAGTGGTGGCCCTGTTCACAACCTCTTCTTTGCTTATCCGCCGGCTTAAAAAAACATCTTCCCCAAAGCCGTAAATTGCTTTTCTGCCCTGGCGCCGCTGCACCGGCGCCAATGATCCACATCAACAAGCCCCCACTTTCTATTTGCGAACCATTCTCAATTAGCTCAATAATGAGCACCCTCATTTTGTTAGCGATTAATTTGCAGCATCTTATTGCGAATAATTCTCATTTAGCATAGGATTCTCGAATCGAACATATTGGCGCAACATATAGGATGGAATCATGCCAAAGAAAAATGCTTACTTGCTCACCCCGCTTGCTGCCGCTGTGGCTAGTCTCACTGCCCATCATGCCTTAGCTGACACTGTGAACCTGGATGCGGTAACGGTGGTATCGGCGTCGGGCTTTGAACAAAATATTGCGGATGCCCCCGCCAGTATTTCCTCTATTTCCGGTGAAGAGCTCAATAAAAAGTCCTACACAAATGTGCTAGATGCCATTAAAAACATCCCTGGTGTGTATATGACGGGAGGCGGCAGCATGGGCGACATTAGCATTCGTGGCATGTCCTCTGAGTACACCATGTATTTAGTGGATGGACGCCCCATTTCCCAGGGCCGTAGCGTGAACACCAATGGCACCGATGGTGGTAAGCAAATTGGCTTACCCCCCGTTTCCATGATTGAACGCATTGAAGTGATCCGTGGGCCCATGTCTTCCCTGTACGGCGCCGATGCCATGGGAGGCATTATTAACATCATCACCAAGAAAACCACTGGCGAGTGGGCAGGTAATATTAATACGGAATACACCCACTCCCTGAATAAGGTGAGCAATGATGAACAAAAAGTGGATCTAATGGCCGGAGGGGCGCTCATTAATGGCCTTTTAGGCCTACAAGTAAGAGGCTCTTGGGCTGGCACCGATGAAAGTACCTACCAAGCCAACACCAATAAAGATGGCGCGAGTAAGCCAGATGGTGAAAACAAGGAAGCAGGCGCCAAATTAACCTTTACCCCCAATGAAAATAATGATTTTTCCTTAGATCTTACCAAGGCTCGCCGTGAATACACTCACAACCCCGGTAAAAGCCTGGCTGCTAATAGCGATCCTTTATACACCCATTACGAAAAAGATATTTATGTGCTCACTCATGAGGGCCGTTATGACAACTGGCTTGTGGATAGTTATATCCAGCACGATATTTCCGATAACGTGCAACCAGACACTAGCGAGCTCAAGCGTGAAAAGGCCACTATCGCCAACACACAGGCCACCACTTTTGTGGGCAATCATACCTTCACCATGGGCGGCCGTTACACCTATGAAAGCCTACGCGATGACACCAATGCCCTAGTGCGCAATAACTCTCCTGCGGCAAAGCCTCGCGTTTCCCATTGGATGGGGTCCTTATTTGGTGAAGTGGAATCTGGTTTAACGGAGGATTTTTTCCTCACCACGGGCCTGCGTTATGACCGCGATGAAAACTTTGGCAATCACTTTTCTCCTCGTTTATATGGGGTATATCACCTCACAGATACCTTCAGCCTTAAAGGAGGGGTATCCACAGGTTATAAAAAGCCTAGTTTAGGACAAATCACCGAGGGCTATGCGCAAGGCACTGGTGGACGTGGCAACACTAACCACGATGGCACCACCCCAGCCAAAGTGATTCTGGGTAACCCCAACCTAAAGCCCGAACAAAGCGTGAGCTATGAATTAGGTTATGTGTTTGAGGATCACGGCCTCGGGATCAACACCAGTGTGATGCTATTCCACACCGAGTTTAAGGATAAAATCGCCACTGAAATCCTTGGTGATTGTGAAAATGCCCCCGATGCAAGCTGCCAATTTGGTGGCGTGAATTACAAAGGCGTGGATCAATATATCAACGTGGATAAAGCCGAAATGCAAGGGATGGAAGCCACCGTGGATTATTGGATCACCCAACGTATTAAGGTGGGATCGAGCTACACTTACACCCGCTCCAAACAAAAATCTGGTGCTTATAAAGGCGAGCCTTTGAACAAAACCCCCAAACACATGGTGAACCTAAGCACTGATTGGCAAGCCACAGAAAAGCTATCCGCTTGGGCGCAATATAACTATCGCGGTAAAACCAGCGCCTACTACAGCCCAGGTGGTGCAAACAAAGGGATGAACAAGGGTACCCCAGGTTATGGATTCTTTGATGTGGGCTTAGCCTATCAGCTAAACCCTAAAGCCCAAGTGAAGTTTGGCGTGTACAACGTGGCTAACGATAATGTTACCAACGAAGATTATGAAGTGGTCTTAGATGGTCGCCGCTTAAATCTCGGGTTATCTGTGGATTTCTAAGGGTTCCTCACGGGCCAAGGAAGGCCCATCTACCTTATCTGTTCTTATTATCTTTATCGTACCCCCTAAAATTAACGCCCCATCCTCGGGATGGGGCTAATAAATTTAAGGCTTGGCTAAGGAGTGGGATTCTTGCAAGTACTGTTCACCTCCTTTCTTAATGGCCTGCGCATCTAAGGCTTCTGCAGCCATATGCACTTCTTCTAGCAGTGCCGAAATATGCTTCACTTCACTGGCAATGGTCTCTAAGGCATTTTCTAAGGTATAGGTGAGCTCATGAATGGCCACCATATCTTCCGTGGTTACATCGCCTTCTAATCGCTGTTTTAGTTTTTGGTTATAGCTAGTGAGATTCGCCATAGCCACCTCTAATGTGGGCGCATCTAGCCCTTTAAAGTGTGCTGGCCGAGAGGAGGCATCATGAGCTATGCCCACGTCCGCCAAAAACAATGCCGAGGTTAAAGCAAGAGTGGAAAAGACTCGTTTCATAGGTTTTACCTTTGGTTGTTAAGAAATAAAAAAACACGTGCCGCCGTTTGGTGCATGGCTCCACCTGCAACGACACGTGCCAAACTATTGCGCCAACACACTTAATTGCCCCACCGCTTCTTTAGGCGAGATTAAAAATGGCGTTAACGCCTGCTTAGCTGCCGCGTGTAATTCCTCTGCTGTATGTAATGCTTTGGTTTGCTGCATCGCATCTCGCGCAATGGCACTAAAATGCGCTTGCTTCTCATCTTCTGGCCAAACTAATGCCACTTTATCCTGCTGCACCAAGGGCTCCCACACCTGGCGCATGGCTTGCCAGTAGGCTTTGGTTTCCTGCCAATATTGTTCTGCTTTAGAAAAATCTAATGTGGGATTACGTTGATAGGTGTTCACACCGTGTTCTTTAGCTAACACTGTATCGTCTATGGTTTTTAGCTTCTGGCTATCCTGCTCGTGCACCCACCCCTGAGGAGTAATCACATGACGATTCACGGTAACGAGCACATCATAATCATGACGCTGGCTATACTCCCTACGTGGTAGCGGGCGCCAGCTAGCATCAGATTCCCAACTGACAACACCATGCTGTTTCTGCCAACGGCCAATGCCTGCATAGCGCGGGCTATCATCCACTTGCCAAACGGTTTGTACCCAGGTGTCTTTTACCTCCTCTGGAGATACCTCTCTCTTGCCCCAGGTGTAATCACCTAAGTATTGCCAAAACTGGGTTTGCTCATACTCCCAATCTTGTCGCCAATGCTTCACCACATGGTCATCCACCACCAGTAAGTGCTGCAAACTAATGCGCTTAGGCGAATCCTCAAGCACCACCACCTTCTCGGAGCCCTGAGTAACATAAGGGGCTTTAAGCACATAATTGGCCTGCATTGGCACCGTTTCCTCAAAGCGGAAAGTCACATCGAAGTTGCCCGCCATGGCTAAAATCGCTTGGCACTGTTCCTCCAATGTAAGGGATTCCTCTTTGCCCATGGCTGAGACCTCATCCGTAGTGTGAGAAGTTCCACAGGCCACTAACGCCAGAGTGGTCATCACGCCCATGAAACCGATCATCTTTCTTTGCATAACGCTTTCCTCTTTTTTGTTGACTTCTATGTTTAGGAAAAACTAGAATTCAAACATTAATGATAATCATTCTCATTTGCAATACGGAATTTTTATGCTTTATCGCTTTATTACACCTCACAAGTATTGCGTACTCTTGTGCTGCTTAGCCTCACAAGCTCATGGCGCATCAACCACCATGCCACTGGATCCCATTGTGGTTTCAGCCACGCGCACCGAACGTTCCCAACATGATGCCCCCATTCGAACAGAACTGATTAGCGCCAAGGAAGCGCAACGCCTTCATGCTCGCAATCTCAAAGAAGCCTTGGAAAACATTCCCGGGCTACAAATACGAGAAATTCATGGCAAATCAGGCTACGAGGTGACCCTTCAAGGGCTAAGCAGTGACCAAGTACTGGTGCTTATTGATGGCCTGCCGGTGGCAAGCAGTACCGGTTCCACCATGGATCTCAGCCAGTACGCCATTGGCAATATTGAACATATTGAAGTGATAAAAGGCGCCGCCTCTGCGCAATACGGGTCTTCTGCTATGGGAGGCGTAATTAATATTATTACCCGCTCAGCCCAGCCCGGCGTACGCGGGCGTTTAGCCTATGATGGGGGCAGCTACGGTAAACAAAACATTTCCACCCGCCAAAGCAGTTTGGCTCCACACCACACACAAGCTCACTTAGAAGCCGGCAATAGCGTGTGGCGCAGCAAGTTCACCCTCGACACTCGCAATAATAAAGGGTTCACCGTGGATCCTAAGCAATGGCAACGAGAAGGCGATAACACCGCACGCACCCAATGGGATGCCCAATTGAGTTGGCACCCTACTGAGCGGCGCTTTATTCGTACGGAACTCCAACGATTTGAGGAGGAAGATACTCAATGGTTAGTTCCTGAGGTTATGCCACCTAATCGGCTATTCCCGAACAAAAAAGAAACCATTAAGCGTGATCGCTTCGCCGTATTGGCAGGTTGGGATTGGGGCCAAATGCGGTTCACCGCCAAAGGATTGGATGAGTCTTATCGCAGCCATTCTTATAAAACTAACAACATTGCCGCTCACCCTTACGATAAGCGCAATATGGCCCTAGCCACACAGTTTCTTAGCCTGCAGTGGGATTACCCCCTATTTGAAAATCATTTGGCACAAGTGGGCGTGGATGTGCGCCGAGAATCCTTAGAACAATTTAATAACGGGGTATCTGAACTTGGGAAATCGGGCCGAGCCAAGCGCCAAAATAATGAGCTTTTTCTACAAGATGATTATTTTATTAACGAAAGCCATGAAGTGGTATTGGGCGTAAGAGCGCAACAAGATTCAGATTTTGGCAGCCATATCTCCCCTAAATTGGCCTACAAATATCACTGGTTCGCCACTCAAAGGCAACAGGCCGTCCTACGTGCCAGCGTAGGGACTGGGTATCGGGTACCTAATCTTAAAGAGCGATACTTCACCTTCGATCATAGCTCCATTGGTTATCAGGTATTAGGCAATCCCAACCTCGCACCGGAGTCTTCCATTAGTTATCAGCTAGGAGCTTGGTGGCAGCATCACAATAGCACCTTGGATATCAATGCTTTCTACAACCGCATTAGTGATTTAATTCAAACCGATATGGAAAACTTTAAAACCGTAGAAGGCATCGCAATTTATAGCTATCTCAATATTGCCAGTGCGCGCACCTATGGTGTGGAAGCCAGCTACGAGCAACAGTTATTAGCTCAGTTAAATGCTGTGATGGCCTACACATACACGGAAGCAGAAGATACCACGAAGCGCCAAACACTCACTCGTCGCCCCAAACACATTAGCCGCGCAGGCTTGGATTGGCACATTACCCCCACACTCGAAGCCAGCGTTAGAGTCCGCCACCAATCCAAGGAACTCGCCTCCACCACACCTTGGGTCTATTCCCCCAGTTGGTTGACCACAGATCTCAAACTCAATTACTGGCCTTACCCCAACACACGTTTATTTGCGGGTGTTAATAACCTGTTCAACCAACAGCGGGATTTTGCCTCCGGTACTGATTTCTCCTCCATCGAGGGGCGCTTTGTGTACCTAGGGCTGCAATTGGATATTAATCTCTAACCACAAAAAGGTATCCCTATGAAGACAAAATATTGCTTGCTGATTCTCTTACTGTTTAGCTTTGGTTTGGCCTCTTGCCATGGCCATTCAAAAAATCAACCTTCACCCACTCATACCTCCCCTCACACGCCACCCACCTCGGATCCTTCATCCGCTTTTCAGCGTACAACCCAATGGGACATTCGCCCACAACAGGGAAAAGCCTATTGCTTTGATCTCATTAATGAAGCGCCCAATGATTGCACACAGGAATGGGATGTGAAGTTTGTTATGAAGGAACGCAGCCCTGCTCTTTTCACCAACAGTGGTGCAAGCGGTAAGGGCAAAGGCGGTGCTTTGGGCGGCCCCTTTGATTACACCTGGAAAGCGCTCAAAGGGTTTAGCAGTGGCATGGTGGATAACAAGGGAGAACATTTGGTGGCCGCCGCCTACTTAGAGGATGCCATGAATAACGCTTTTGCGGGGAATAATACCATCGGCTCGCAGATTTTAGAGTATGGCGTTAGTGGTCATCTGCTCTTGCCGAATTATAGTGTGATATTAGTTACCACAGATGGCTCTTCTGAAACGCTTGATAACGCCTATGCAGTTCAGATCACTGGCTACTATGGTGGTAGCTCTGGTACAGAATCTGGCTACCCCACTCTGCGCTGGGCAAAAGTGGGCAGCCAATCAGGGGAAGAAAGATCAGAAACCATCAACGCAAGCAGCGACCAATGGGTTTATTTTGATCTCAACAACGGCAGCCTAGTGGATGCCCCCACCGATACGAATTGGCACTTGGCCTTTCATCGCTACCAAGTTAAAACCAACAGTGGTATTTCTGGCAAGGGCAAGGTAGGTACTTTTCTGGCAGCGGTCCCCAAGGGATTTTACGACCAAAAAGGCCATCCTATCCTAGGCGCCTTTACCGATCCAAACGCCACAGCAAACACGCTTCCTCTGTTGTTTGACCCTTCCACTTGGAACACACCGAAAAAAGCTAGCGATTGGAAAAGCGATACGATTCGATCCAGCCTCAACCCAATGTACCGCGCCGAAGTGGGGCCGGAGCAAGGCCCAAAGGGCATGAAAATGCAATTGAACTATGGTTGGTACCGATATTTCTCAGGTATTGAAGGCCACACGGATCACACCCTAACGGCCCTCCCAGAAAACGGTGTTATGCTGCGCGCACGTGATGGTGCCACCTTTGCCCGCATGCATCTTATTAACATTGAATACCAAGACCCTAAAAAAGCGGACAGCCCAACCACTTGGACCTTTGAATTGGATATAGCACCAAAATAGTTTGTCGTGTTCCTCACGGGCCAAGGAAGGCCCACCTCTACCTCACCACTTACAAAACACTATCTTAAGAAAAAAAAAGGCGCCGCTGGGGAAACGGCGCCAAAGTTGCTTGCTTACTAGCTACTACTTACTGGAGTTGCCCTAACGGCAAGGGCACTATGTATGAGCCCCTAAATTTAAAAAGGTTCCCCATTCTATTAACTATTTGTGCAAATTCGTCGTTTTGGCATTTTTTGTATGGGAATTGGTACACTCTAGCCTTTCGCCAACCGATTAGAGCTCATAAATAGGAGTGGCTCATGCAACAAAAAAGGCATATTTTTTCTCTTTATGAAACATTAGTGCTTCGCCATCCGTGGTTTTGGATTTTCATGTTGGTGGCGAGTATCGCTTTCTCTCTCAGCCAACTTAGCCACTTCCGTTTAGATGCCTCCGCAGACACCTTAGTGCTAGAGCATGATAAGGCCTTGGCCGAATACCGTGAAATGGCCAAACAGTATGGCGGCAGCGAATTTGTGGTGGTCACTTACACCCCTAAAAACCGGCCCCTGTTCCACCGTGATACCTTAAAACACTTAGACCAGCTACACCAAGAGCTAAACGAAGTGGAGGGCGTAAATTCGGTTTACTCCATGCTAGATGTGCCCCTTCTATTTAGCCCTGCCATGAGCTTTAGTGAACTGGCCAAAAATTACCGCACTCTGCGCGATCCAGACGTGGATTTAGCCTTGGCAGAACAAGAATTCACCGGCGAAAACCCTGCCTATGATGAACTTTTAGTCAGTCGCGATGCAAAAACCACCGCCGTATTAGTGACCTTTGCCCGCGACACTCTTTACCACGAGCTATTAAACCGCCGCACAGAGCTTAGCACCAAAGAGCATCAGGGCACCCTTACTTCAGAAGAAAAAGAAGCGCTTGCTAAAGTGCGACAAGAGTTCAGTGATTACAGCGCTTACCGCCAAGAGCTAAACACCCAACGGGTGGCACAATTCAGAGAAATTCTGCGCAGCCACAGTGATGAAGCGGATTTATTCCTTGGCGGCGTGCCCATGATCGCGAGCGACATGATCAGCTTTGTGAAAAATGACCTACAAACCTTTGGTGTGGGCATATTGCTGTTTATTGTGTTGGTGCTTTTTATTATTTTCCGCCAACCCCGTTGGGTGATCATTTCTTTAATTACCTGTAGCACCACAGCCCTTTGGCTCACCGCCTTGCTCGCCCTATTGGATTGGAAAGTCACAGTGATCAGCTCCAACTATTTGGCCTTGCTGCTCATTATTACTCTTTCCATCACCATTTATTTGGTAACCCGTTACCGGGAATTCCACCAAATGTACCCTGAGCAAAATGCCCGTTGGCTAGTGCACGAGGCCACTCGCCACATGATCCAACCCTCCTTTTTCATGGTCACCACCACCATGGTGGGGTTTGCCTCACTGGTGGTGAGCGATATTCGCCCGGTGATTGATTTCGGCTGGATGATGACCATTGGTATTTCCTTAGCTCTTGTGGCGGTATATTTAATTGTGCCTAGCCTACTTTCTGTGCTGCCCACGGGTAAGGTGCCCACAGATAATACAGTGACGCAAAAGCTCACCCTCGCCTTTGCCCGCTTTACGGAGCTATACCATAAACCCTTACTGGGTGTGATGACGGCACTGATGATCTTCGCCTTTGTGGGCATTGGCAAACTCACCGTGGAAAACCGTTTTATCGATTACTTTAAAGATGACACCGAGATCCACCAAGGCATGCTGCTTATTGATCAAAAGCTCGGTGGCACTACTCCCTTAGATATTGTGATTAATGCACCTAAGGATGCCGCTAATAAGCCAGATGCCTCCAACCATGAAGCAGATGATTTTGATGACCCCTTTGCCGATGAGTTTGGTGATGCGGTGGATGACATTGATGATCCCTTTGCGGATGACTTTGATGCTCCCGCTAAGGATACAAAAAAATCTCGCCTAGCCTTGGAGGATGCCTATTGGTATACCCCACAACGCTTAAAACAGTTAGTGGAAATACAGCATTGGCTTTCAGAACACCCACACACGGGGAAGGTGTTATCCTTAGCCACCACCTATGAAACCGCTGAAAAACTCAATGGCGGGCCCTTGAGTTATTTCCAGCTCATGATGCTTTCAAGCTTTATTCCTGAGGAGTTGCGCAATCAGCTGGTGCGTCCTTATTTATCTGAGGACGGTAACCAGCTACGTATTTCTCTGCGAGTGGTAGATTCAGACCCCACTCTCAAGCGTAATGAATTCTTGCAGGAAATTGAGCAAGGTTTAATTGAAAACTTTGATCTTGAACCTGAGCAGGTAACCCTCACCGGCGCGCTAGTGCTGTATAACAACATGCTGCAGAGCTTGTTTGATTCCCAAATCAAAACCCTAGGGTTGGTGTTTGTGGCCTTGCTGATAATGCTAATGGTGCAGTTCCGCAGTTTGGTGGTGGCACTGATTGCCCTTGCACCAAGTATTGCCAGCGCCTTGATTGTATTAGGCGGTATGGGCTGGATTGGCCTTCCCTTAGATTTAATGACCATCACAGTGGCCGCCATTAGTGTGGGAATTGCCGTGGATGATTCCATCCACTATGTGCATCGTTATGCAGAGGAACTACCGCGAGATAACCAACCCGTGGCCGCCATGCGACGCTGCCATGCGAGCACTGGCCGTGCCATGTACTTTACCTCCATTACCATTATTGCTGGGTTCTCCATCTTGGTGCTTTCCAACTTCAAACCCACCATTTACTTTGGTTTGCTCACTGGCACCGCCATGCTTATTGCCCTGCTATGCAACCTTTCCGTGTTACCTAGCCTGTTATTGGCGTTAAAACCAAAACTTCACCTGCACGCCACTGCTCGTGAGGTGGCCAAGCACCATGAGCAAAACAATTAACATACAGGCATAAAAAAACCCCAATCGGCAACCACACCGATTGGGGTATTTTTTGCTTGCTGCTTAGTGGTTCCCCACCATTAAAAACTCAAGCAACGCTTTTTGTGCATGCAAGCGGTTTTCCGCTTCATCCCACACCACAGCACGTGGGTCATCCAGCAAATCGTGGCTAATTTCCTCACCACGGTGGGCTGGCAAACAGTGCATAAAGAGCACCTCTTCATGGGCAGCATCCAATAGCTCACGGGTAACTTGATACTCCGCAAAGGCTTTGGCTCGCTTAGCTTGCTCTTCCTCCTGGCCCATAGAGGCCCACACATCGGTAACAATTAAGTGGGCACCTTCAACGGCTTTATTGAGATCCCGTTCCAAGCTCACGTGGCTGGCAAACTCCTTCTGCAAGGCTTGTGGGGGATCATAGTTTTCTGGGCCGCTCACCACGAGTTCAAAATCGAATTGGGCAGCGGCTTCCATGTAGGAATTGCACATGTTATTGCCATCGCCTACCCACACCACTTTTTTGCCCTTAATGCTGCCACGATATTCCGTAAACGTTTGAATATCCGCCAATAGCTGACAAGGATGATAATCATCGCTTAGGGCATTAATCACGGGCACCTGAGAATACTCGGCAAACAGTTCCACCTTGCTGTGTTCAAAGGTGCGGATCATGATGGCATCCACCATGCGAGAAAGCACACGAGCGGAAGTTTCAATGGGCTCGCAACGGCCAAGTTGCGTATCTCGAGGAGAAAGGAAAATGCTAGCACCGCCAAACTGCGTCATACCGGTTTCAAAGGAAACACGGGTACGCGTGGAGGCTTTCTCAAAAATCATACCCAAGGTTTTGCCACGCAGGGGCTCATGGCGTTGGCCATTGCGCAACATGGTTTTCAGCTCAATAGCACGTTGAATTAGGTAGCCTAACTCTTCTTTGCTTAAATCACGCAGGGTTAAAAAGTGGCGAGGGCTCATGCTTCCTCCAGCTGTTTCGCAAATGCATCCATGGCCAAGGCCAAACGTTGCACCAACTGATCAATCTCGTCTTCGGTCATAATAAGCGGTGGCAATAAGCGCACCACATTACCACCAGTAACGTTCACCAATAATTTTTGCTCACGGGCTAAATCCACCATGGCACCGCAAGCCTGATTTAACTCAATGCCCACCATTAAGCCCTTGCCTCTCACCTCCACAAAGAAGGGATGATGACTCAACTGCTTACGGAGGCTCTCACGTAAGTACTCTCCGCGGGCGGGAACCTCTGGCAATACTTGGTTCACCAAGGTATCCACCACCGCCTCTCCCACAGCACAACCTAAGGGGTTGCCGCCATAGGTGCTGCCATGGTTGCCTGGGCCGAATAAATCCGTAGCACGACCTGCCACCAAGCAAGCGCCAATGGGAAAACCATTGCCCAAGCCCTTAGCGGTGGTGAGCACATCAGGGGTAACCCCAGCGCCCATACAGGCAAAATAATCCCCAGTACGGCCATTACCGGTTTGCACTTCATCGAGCATTAGCAGGAGTTCGTGCTCATCGCACAGAGCCCGCAGGCGAGATAAATAATCCTCTGCCGGCACGTGCACACCGCCTTCCCCTTGAATGGGCTCCACAAACACGGCCACCACATTAGGGTTTTCCTCCACGGCGTGGCGCACGGCCTCAACATCGTTCCATGGCACTCGCACAAACCCTTCCACTAAGGGGCCAAAACCCGCTTGCACAGCGGCATTTCCCGTGGCGCTCAAGGTGGCCAAGGTGCGCCCATGGAAGGATTTTTCTAATACCACCACGGTGGGTAACTCAATACCTCTATTATGGCCATAAAGGCGCGCTAGTTTGATCGCCGCCTCATTGGCTTCAGCACCCGAGTTGCCAAAAAACACACGCTCCATACCACTTAAACGGCAGAGTTTTTCGGCTAACTGCTGTTGGTGTTGGATATGATAAAGGTTGGACGTGTGCACCAAGGTAGCAGCTTGTTCTTGCATCACTTTCACAAGCTCAGGATGGCTATGTCCTAAGCCACACACACCCACGCCAGAAACGGCATCCAAATAGGCATCTCCTTGGGTGTCATACAACCAGATGCCTTCACCACGAGTAAATGTTAGGGGCTGCCTAGCATAGGTAGGCATTAAATACATATCGTTCATCTCAACCTGAGTGCTGAAGTTATTGGAATAAAGATGCTTAAAAGAAGAACGGCAGCACTAGGCTGCCGAGCAGTTTTAACTATAGCCGTCTGCGCCATAGGGTGCAATGGATGAAAGGCGTAAAAACATGGCCCTTGAGCAGTAAGATTGCTACACTCAACGCGAAGAAAATTCACTGACATGGGTTAAATCTATGGACGATATTATGGAAATCATCCGCCAACAGGTGGAACAGAATCCTGTGGTGCTCTACATGAAAGGGTCGCCACAGTTTCCACAGTGCGGTTTTTCTGCACGAGCCGTGGAAGTTATGAGTGCCATTGGCAAGCCATTTGCCTATGTGAATGTACTCGATGCACCTGAAATTCGCACTCACCTTCCCAAATACGGTAACTGGCCCACCTTCCCACAATTATGGGTGAAGGGTGAGCTTGTGGGTGGTAGCGATATCATGTTGGAAATGCAGCAAAGCGGTGAGCTTGCTGAGCTGTTAGCGGATATTCCCGATCAGCAATAATGCCTTGGCGCTGAGAATGCCTCAGCGCCCCTTTCTGACTCACTGAATAAAGGCCCTTTCCCGTAAACGCTTAATGCGATCCCGTACCTCAGCGGCCTCTTCGAACTCTAAATCCCGCGCGTGTTGCATCATCTTTTCTTCGAGGCGCTTAATTTCTGCTGCCACCTTACTCGGATCCAATGCCACTTCAAAGTCAGCAGCCTCTTCCGCCACCAAACGCTGACGGCTCCCGCCACGGCGAGTGGCCGCGCTCGCACCACTGCTATAGGTTTCCTCAAGAATATCGCGAATGGACTTATTCAACGCCTGTGGGGTAATGCCATGGGCCTCGTTAAAGGCTTTCTGTTTGGCACGACGACGTTCTGTTTCTTCAATGGCCCGTTCCATGGAGCCAGTAATGCGGTTGGCATACAAAATAGCACGGCCCTCAAGGTTACGCGCAGCACGGCCAATGGTTTGAATCAAAGAACGTTCCGCCCGTAAAAAGCCCTCTTTATCCGCATCAAAAATGGCCACCAAGGCCACTTCCGGCATATCAAGCCCCTCTCGCAAGAGGTTAATGCCCACCAGCACATCAAACTCCCCCTTGCGTAAATCCCGTATAATTTCCACCCGCTCCACGGTATCAATATCTGAATGCAAATAACGCACACGCACACCGTGCTCATCCAAAAACTCGGTGAGGTCCTCCGCCATGCGCTTGGTAAGCACCGTAATAAGCACCCGCTGGTTTTTCTCCACGGCAAAGGTGATTTCGCCCAATACATCATCCACTTGTGTATCTGCGGGCCGCACCTCGATGTTGGGGTCTAATAAACCCGTAGGGCGCACCACTTGCTCCACCACCTGGCCAGAATGTTTTTCCTCGTAATCTCCTGGAGTGGCGGAAACAAAAATCATTTGTGGCGCTAGTTGCTCCCACTCTTCAAATTTTAACGGGCGGTTATCTAGTGCTGAGGGCAAACGGAAGCCAAAGTTCACCAAAGTTTCTTTGCGCGAGCGATCTCCTTTGTACATGCCACCAATTTGAGGAATGGAAACGTGAGATTCATCCACCACCAAGAGCGCATCATCGGGTAAATAATCGAACAAGGTGGGCGGTGGCTCCCCTGGCGCACGTCCAGAAAACAGCCGAGAATAGTTTTCCACCCCGTTACAAAAACCTAGCTCTTGCAACATTTCCACATCATAACGGGTACGTTGCTCTAGGCGCTGAGCCTCCACCAATTTGCCCTGCCGCTTCAGCTCCTCAAGGCGTTCTTCTAACTCCACTTCAATTTTCTCAATGGCCTCAAGCACCACTTCACGCGGGGTCACATAGTGGCTCTTAGGGAAAATGGTAATGCGGCTAACACGCTTAAGCACTTCGCCCGTGAGAGGATCAAACACACTAAGGCTATCCACCTCATCATCAAAAAGCTCCACCCGCACCGCTTGGCTATCCTCATCAGCGGGGAAAATATCAATCACATCCCCGCGCACACGGTAAGTACCACGGCGAAAATCCATTTCGTTGCGGGTGTATTGCAGCTCCGCCAAACGGCGCAAAATATCCCGCTGATCCACCACATCGCCCCGCACCAGGTGCAGCACCATGGCGTGGTAACTCTTAGGATCCCCTAAACCATAAATGGCAGATACGGTGGCCACAATGATGGTATCGCGGCGTTCCAATAAGGCCTTAGTGGCAGAAAGGCGCATTTGCTCAATGTGCTCATTCACCGAGGCATCTTTTTCAATAAAGGTATCCGAAGCAGGCACATAGGCTTCAGGCTGGTAGTAATCATAGTAAGAAACGAAGTATTCCACCGCATTGTGAGGAAAGAATTCTTTAAACTCACTATAAAGCTGAGCGGCCAGGGTTTTGTTGGGCGCCATCACAATGGTGGGCCTTTGCACCTGCTGAATCACATTCGCCACGGTGAAGGTTTTCCCTGATCCAGTTACCCCCAACAGGGTTTGATGCAATAATCCATCGTTTATGCCTTCCACTAACTGGGCAATGGCTTTAGGTTGGTCCCCTGCTGGTGCATAGGGGGCCACTAATTCAAAACCAGCTTCTGGAACATCTTCGAGCATTTAAATAAACCCTAATAATCAGGTAGAATCGAACTTCTTCCCTACGCGCTGCAAGCAAGGTGCGTGCAAACTATCACTCGAACAAACGAGGAGCAAATGGCAGATTTGCAGCTTTCCCAACGCGTTAATCGCATTAAACCCTCTCCCACCCTCGCTGTGAATGGCAAGGCAGCAGAGCTTAGAGCCCAAGGTAAAGATATTATTAGCTTAAGCGTGGGTGAACCCGATTTTGATACGCCTGAGCACATTAAACAAGCCGCCATAGCGGCCATTGAAGCTGGCAAAACCAAATACACCGCTGTGGGTGGTACCCCAAGCCTTAAACAAGCTATCGTGGAGAAGTTTGAGCGCGAAAACAACCTCAGCTACAGCGCCGAGCAAATTTTGGTTTCCACTGGGGGCAAACAAAGCATTTTTAACCTAGCACTAGCACTGCTCAACCATGGCGATGAGGTGATTATTCCTGCACCGTATTGGGTATCTTACCCCGATATTGCTTTAGTGGCCGGTGCCACCCCTGTGTTTATCGAAACCGATGTAACACAAAATTTTAAGGTAACCCCTGAGCAGCTTGAAGCGGCCATTACCCCTAAAACCCGCCTGTTCATGATTAATAGCCCTTCGAACCCTTCGGGCATGGCCTATACCCGTGAAGAGTTAGCGGCCTTAGGTGAAGTGCTATTGCGCCATCCCCAGGTGTTTATTGCCACCGATGATATGTACGAACACATTTTGTGGACGGAAGCCCCCTTCGTAAATATTGTAAACACCACCCCTGAACTGTATGAGCGCACCGTGGTTTTAAATGGTGTATCTAAAGCTTACAGCATGACAGGTTGGCGCATTGGTTACTGCGCAGGCCCCGCTGAACTTATTAGTGCCATGGCAAAAGTACAAAGCCAAAGTACGTCCAACCCTTCTTCCATTGGCCAAGAGGCAGCGGAAGCGGCACTAAGAGGCGGCAACGAATGCGTGAAAGATATGCTCAAAGCCTTTAAGGAGCGCCATGATTATGTGGTGGCCGCCTTAAACGATTTGCCCGGTGTTACCTGCTTAGCGGGCGATGGTACCTTTTACGCCTTCGCTGATTTCAACCAAGCCATTAAGGACTTAGGCCTTGAGGATGATTTGGCCCTAGCGGAGCGTTTCTTAGAAGCGGGTGTGGCCATTGTGCCGGGCTCAGCCTTTGGTACCCCAGGGTGCATGAGGCTCTCTTTTGCGATAAGTTTAGACACACTAAAAGAGGCCATCGCTCGCATTGGTAAGGCATTGGGCAAAAAGTAAGCGAACGATCCAAGGAGCGCTTGACGTAACCCCAAGCGCTCACTATTATACGCCCCACAACGACATTCCGCCTTAGCTCAGTAGGTAGAGCAGTAGACTGTTAATCTATTGGTCGCTGGTTCGAGCCCAGCAGGCGGAGCCAAACATAAAGCGCTTGAGTGAACCACTCAGGCGCTTTTTTTATGCATTCTCACTTATCAACTTCCGCACCCACTGCTGCCCTTCTGGATACTCCGTTAAATCCAACACAAACTCTTGGCCCCGATACACAGATTGCAGCAAGGTGTATCCTTGTTCCCGCTGCCAACGCTGAAGGTTGCCGTGATAAGTTAATGGCCGTTTGCCGGCTTCAGGGTAAAACCAATGGGGCAGCTGCCAAAGCGAGGGTTTTGTACTATGGGGCGCGGTGAGCTGCAGGGATGAGCGCCAGTAGGGAAACACACCAGCCCCAGGCCACTGAGTTTGCTGCCCATGAAGTGTTAGCTTATCTGTTGCCATATAAAGCATATTATTGGCCGCTTCACGATAACAATGTGGATGATAAGCCGCCCACGCAGGCACCTGTGTATCACTGTTCAGATCCAACACCTCTCCCACTTGCAACCAACCCCATAACAGGTGAACGGGAGAACTTTGGGGCAACCATTGGTATTGGCCTTTATTCAACATCACGCGCCGGAATACGGTGAAAAATAAAAACACCCCCTGATTTTGTAAATGGCTTTGTGCCGCCCCATGCTGGCCTAGCATGGGCCGCCATCCAGGCAGGCGGGGTAAATCCTCTGCGCGCAAATCCGGATCTAAATGCGCCCCATGGTGTGCCAACAAGGTGCGGTTTGTTAATGCTTCCACCAATTCCCCCAAGGTGCCCCCTGCATGAGCAATATCCCCATAGCGAATGGGTGAGTGTTCATCGGGAATGGGAAGAGATAACAAGCCATCATCGGGAAATATGGGGTTAGGCACCCCACCCGCGGAGGAATCAAAGCCTTTGCGGCTA
>CALEAR010000359.1 GCA_937943665.1 uncultured Alcanivoracaceae bacterium | reverse complement strand
TTTACCCCACGGGTGGGGCAAGAGGTGTGGTTAGCCTATTTAGAAGGGGATATTGACCGCCCCGTGGTGGTGGCGAGCTTATATAACGGCCAAGGCCAAGAGGATGCGCCCCACAACCAAGTAACCCAAGGCGGCAGTGGTGCCACAGGCAATGCGCCCATGTGGTTTAGTGGTAACGAGCATAGCGGCGTGTTCAGTGGCCTTAAAACTCAAGATCTTAGCACCAGTGCCGAGGGCACGGGCGGCTATCGCCAATTACGCTTTGATGATAGCCCTCAACAAAGTGGTATTACACTTTCTACCACCGATTACGACACCGCCCTGTACTTAGGCCATATAAAGCATGCGCCCGATAACGCCCGCGAAGCGGATAAAGGCTATGGTGCAGCCCTAACCACCGCTGCCCAAGGCGCGGTACGCGCTGGCAAAGGCTTACTGCTGAGCAGTGCCGCCGGCCAAGATGCCATGGATGCCCAAAACGCCGTCGCCCTGCACGAACACGCTCAAGCGCTCGCTACCCAACTGGCTGATGTGGCCGCCAAGCAAGGCGCCAACCTTAAAGGCGAGCCCGCAGCCGAAGACCTTCCCGCCATTCACGCCCACACCCCATTGATGGAAGCCTTAAGCGCCACCGAGGAGGGCACTGATCTTGGCCAAGGGGGCACAGGCACCGCCACCGCTTGGAGCGATCCGCACCTTGTTGTTCACGGGCAAGCAGGCCTTGTGGCCACCACCCCCAAAAGCGCTATTTACAGTACCGCCGATACCCTGAGCCTTACCGCGGGTGAGCACCTTAACGTTGCCGTGCAAGGGCAGTTTAGCGCTGTGGCCACCCAAGGCATTGCCCTTTACACCCAGGGCGAAAAGCAAGGCAAAAGCAGCATTGATGCCACGGGCATCAAGCTTCATGCCGCCACTGGCCGTGTAAGCATAGAAGCCCAAAGCGATAGCGCCACCTTGGCCGCTCAAGAACACGTCACCTTAAGCAGCCAAGCCAACGTCAACTTAGGCGGCAGCGATGAGCTGCTGCTTAATGCGGGCAATGCCTACATTAAACTCAGCGGCGGCAATATCGAAATTGGTGGCCCTGGGGCGGCAGAGTTTAA
>CALEAR010000358.1 GCA_937943665.1 uncultured Alcanivoracaceae bacterium | reverse complement strand
CTGAGCTTGAAACCATTCCTCATCTCTATGCCAACCCCGCTCCCTAGACACAAAAAAGCCCAGCCATTGCTGGGCTTTTTCTCACGTATGAGTGCGTTACTTGCCTAGCTTGGCTAACTCCTCATCACGCAAGGAGCGACGCAAAATCTTACCCACGTTAGTGGTGGGCAACTCATCACGAAACTCCACAGCGCGAGGCACTTTATAGCCCGTTACATTCGCGCGCATGTGTTGTATCACCTGCTCTTCAGTGAGGCTAGCACCCTCGGCTAAGGCCACAAACATCTTAATGGTTTCACCGGTACGCTCATCAGGAATACCGATGGCCGCACACTGCGCCACTTCAGGCAACTGAGACAATACGTCTTCAAGCTCGTTGGGGTAAACGTTAAAGCCAGACACCACAATCATATCCTTCATGCGGTCCACAATGCGTAAGTAGCCATCCTCCTGGATTAATGCCACATCACCGGTGTGCAACCAGCCGTCCTTGATAGTTTCAGCGGTGTCATCTGGACGCTGCCAGTAACCCTTCATCACCTGAGGCCCTTTCACGCAAAGCTCTCCCGGCTCACCAATGGGCTGCTCATTCCCGTCTTCATCCACAATCTTGCACAGCGTGGAAGGCACAGGAATACCAATGGTGCCAAGCTTAATATTTTGGATAGGGTTAACAGACACCACAGGGCTGGTTTCTGTCATACCATAGCCTTCGCAAATGGGGCTGCCGGTTACCTCTTCCCAGCGCTCAGCCACGGCTTTCTGCAGTGCCATACCGCCAGAAAGGGTAAGCTTTAACTTAGACCAATCCAAAGCACGGAAATCCGCATTGTTACACAGGGCCACAAAAAGCGTGTTTAACCCCACAAAAGCGGTGATATTACTTTCCTTCTTAAGGTCCTTAATCATGGAAGGAAGATCGCGCGGGTTAGTAATCAGGAGGTTTCGGTTACCTGTGATCATCATCACCATGCAGTGCACGGTGAAAGCATAAATATGATAAAGGGGCAGAGGCGCCACAATAGTTTCCTCTCCTTCATCAAGGTTGGCACCCATGACTTCTTTACACTGCAACATGTTGGCGAGCAGGTTGCGATGGGTAAGCATGGCGCCCTTAGCCACCCCTGTGGTACCCCCTGTGTACTGCAATACAGCAATATCTTCAGCTTCTGGCTGCGCTTCTGTGAAACTCTTACCTTTACCTAAAGCCATAGCCTTAGTGAACTTCACTGCACGGGGAATATGGTAAGCAGGCACCATCTTCTTCACGTACTTCACCACAGCGTTCACCAAGTGACGCTTCAAGGTGGGCAACATATCACCCACTTCAGTGATGATAACGGTTTCGATTTGGGTTTTAGGCAACACCTCTTCCGCTAAGGAAGCCATGTTAGCTAAACACACCAACGCCTTTGCACCAGAGTCATTAAACTGATGCTCCATTTCACGCGTTGTATAAAGGGGGTTGGTATTCACCACAATCAGACCTGCGCGCATAGCACCAAAAACCACCACAGGATATTGCAGCACGTTGGGCATCTGCACAGCAATACGATCACCGGGCTTTAGGTTGGTGTGATTTTGCAGATATGCCGCGAATTGGCCGGAAAGTTCGTACAACTCACCGTAGGTAATAGTTTTGCCTAAGTTCGTAAAAGCTGCATTATTCGCAAAGCGCTCGCAGGACTCCTTCAACACTGCCAGAACGTTGGGATAAGCATCTGGGTTAATCTCTGTAGCCATTCCTTCGGGATATTTATCCGTCCAAAAATTTTCACTCATGGGGGGAGCCCTCTCATACTCAGTCGTTATTAGCTATTAGCAAACCATCGAAGGACAGTTTTTATTATTCACGGAAACTAGAAAACCGCGCACACGTGAAAAAAGTGTGCCCAAATAGCGGCAGCGCTAAGCTTACCAAGCTATGAGCAATTCTTACAATGAAAAGACACTCTTTCCTCGGCGCAGCGGCCAAAAACTGCGTCATAGTAAAGCAGAGGGACAAAACACTTGACAAGCAAATTTATCTCATAGAGAATTCGCGCTCACTTGTTAAGGCTACGTAGCTCAGCTGGTCAGAGCGCAGCACTCATAATGCTGAGGTCGGTGGTTCGAGCCCACCCGTAGCTACCATATTTCAAAAGCCCTTGTTCCCAAGGGCTTTTTTTATGCCCGCTCACCACGCAAATTCGCGCCCAGATTAACCTTCATCCTGCGGCCCTTGCGGGGGAAAATGATTCGGAAAGTAATGCACATTACTCACTCGCGGGCCTAAATCCACCACCTTAGCAATGCCCTTCTTATTCACCTCATCCACCCGCAACACCGCATGCACAGGGATTAAGGTGCGCACCACATTGCCGAACTCTTCTTTTAATGGCTCCTCTTCGCCATGGTTCACCAAGGGGCTTTCGTCAAATACTAGCGACGCCACCTCCACAAACCCAGGAACAGCGCTGGCATTCACCTCTTGTGCATAAACTTCGTACCTATGCTCATGATTTAAAAAAATCACCCTGTATAAACGCTGCTTTTCTTTCATTTCATCACCATGCTTCGCTATGATTTACGAGTGCCATACCCCTGGTAGTGGACAGCCGCTCACATTCTAGCTACTGTACCGTTTCGCAGCGGTACTGCATTTTTTTGCGTATCCTATGCTGCTAACAAAGCAAGCCTTTTGCTGGCTCAATGAGCGATAGTTACCTGGCGCTGCATAATAAACCCCTATTAAAGCAACGCCTGAATCAGCCTCTTTTTAGCCATTGGCTTTTAATTACCTTTTTATTTTGACTTAAGGTTTTATAACTTCTTATGCAAGCAACAATTACTTTACCTAAACCCCTAATAGCCATTTACGCTATTTTTGCTTTTTTGTTCGCCGCCATCGGCTTGGGTCTACTCTTCAAGCCTAGTTTCCTACTCACAGAGCTTGAACCTTCTGCCGTCACGCTACAAGCCGGTTTTGGTTTTTTATTAGCGGCGCTGATTAATATATTTTGTGTGTCGCCCTCTCCCTTGCGCTCACGCTTGCACACAGTCCTATTACTTTTCTTCCTTGCTTCCTCCTTGGCTTATATCAGCCAAGGAGGTAGCCCCTTAGCGGTACTAGCGGTAATTATTTATGCCCTACCATTGCTACCTTGGGCTAAGCTGGCACAACAAGCTAACCAGCCTAAGGGCAAAACCACTCGTACCCCATCACGCCGCCAACGCAAGCCACGCGCCAAACAGAACCAAGCCGTTGATCGCTCCAACCATGAAAAGGGAGAAGTGAAATGGTTTAACCCCAATAAAGGGTTTGGTTTTATTTTGGCGGAAGATGGCCGTGAAGTGTTTGTTCACTTCCGTGCCGTGGATAACGGTGGTCGTCGCAGTTTACAACAGGGGGTAAGAGTTAGCTTTACCACCCGCACCACAGAACGCGGCGAGCAAGCGGAGCAAGTTTTTATTCATAGGTAAAAATACCCATGCAAGCGGCTGCAAAGTAATAGGCAGCCGCTTGCATTTGTATTATTGTTAGCGCCCAAACCATACAAATAACGAATACAGCAGGTTTTAATATCATGTTGGCGCTAACCTTACGTCCTGTGATGTTTTTCTTCTCTTTTTTATTGGCCACCCTTCTTTTTAGCGGCACACAGAGTGCTTTTGCAGATGCCACAACCGCAGAATGGGAATTGATTGCCGACCGCGATGGCATCATAGTGCATAAAAAGCTCGATAAAGATACCGGCATCGCCGCCTTCCGCGGCAATACGGTGATTGAAGAATCAGACCCCTATGCCTTTGTGGCGCTGATGAACGATTTTAACAACTACCCCCGTTGGCTCCACTTTGTCAGCCACGCCAAAGAACTAGAGCAAGTGACCCCCTTAGAGCGTTATTTACGTTTTCAAACCTTGCTGCCTTGGCCTCTTAAAAACCGAGAAGCCCTACTTAAAGCGGAGGTCACGCAATACCTTCCAGAGGGAGAGGAAGGCTATGACTTTGTGGAGATTTCCTTATCCAACGCACCCGATTACCTGCCGCCAAACTCGGATTACATTCGGTTTCCTTATATCGAAGGGGTGTTTAGCTTTAAATGGCTCTCTGCTAATGAGGTCTCGGTTACCTATGAGCTTCAGCTAGATCCAGGTGGCTATATTCGCCCATGGCTAGCCAACATCCTATTGCGGGATGCACCTTATTTTACGTTGGAACGTTTGCGTCGCTTGATCAAATCACCGGCTTACCATGGCCACACCTTTGATTACATACAGTTTGATCACTTCGCCAAAGACGCAGAAGACGCCCTGTCGAACTAATAGGTTTGCTGTAGCGCCCATTGAACGGCGCCATGAAGACACCCTCAGGAAGAAACATGGCGCATTGTAACATTGCGCAATGATACAAATGACCTATAGTTATTTGCACAAACAAAACACATCCATTGTGCAACAGCTTAGAAGGTTACTTTCATGATCAAACACTTCAACAACCGTGTTGCTGTTATCACAGGTGCGGGTTCTGGTATAGGCCGTTCCCTTGCCTTACAGCTTGCCGACAAAGGCGCCAAGCTTGCTATTTCTGATGTTAACGAAGCTGGCCTTAATGAAACCGCCGCCTTATTAAAGCAAAAAGGGGCGCAAACCCACGTGCAGCGTTTAGACGTGGCAGACCGCGAGGCTGTTCACGCCTATGCAGACACTGTGTTTGAGCATTTCGGTGAGGTGCACCTAGTGTTCAACAATGCGGGGGTTGCTCTTGGTGCCACCGTGGAAGACATGCGCTATGAAGATTTCGATTGGCTCATGAGCATTAACTTTGGTGGTGTGGTATCTGGCACTAAGGCTATCTAGCCTGTTTGGCATTGTGAGCATGCCCACACAATCCGCCTATAACGCCGCTAAATTTGCTGTTCGTGGCTTCACTGAATCCCTACGACAGGAGCTTGAGATCAGTCGCAGCAATGTTTCTTGCACCTGCGTGCACCCAGGCGGTATCAAAACCAATATTGCGCGTAATGCCCGTATGAACGATGTATCTGCCATCACGGGCACCACACCAGAAAAGGCCATTGCCGATTTTGAACGTTTATTCCGCACCACAGCCGATGAGGCCGCCGCCACCATCCTCAAGGGTGTACTTAAAAACAAGCGTCGCGTACTCATTGGAAACGATGCTAAAGCCATTGATGCAATGCAGCGCCTCATGCCCACCTTCTACCAACGCATTGTGGTGGATGGCCAACGGATGATGAGAAAGTTCTCTTAACCTATCAAAACGGGTGTGAAAGCACCCGTTTTCCCTTTTTTGCGTCCCAAAACCTGTTTAATGTTTGTGCTTACCCGCCGCTTGAATTAGCATTAGCTTCACAGATCATATTGCAGGCCCATCCTGCTGAATGCGGTCTAAAGCAAACCTTTCTCAGCAGCCTCTCTTTTTCCTCAGTGATGGAGTTAGTGGTGAACACTGAGGGAAATATAATTTCCTGCAATACGTTATTTTGGGCCCAATGCCCCTTATTTACAGAAGAGTCACATGCCAAACAGCAAGAACAACTGGACGTTAGATCAATTCCAAGTGCCCCCACAAGAAGGCAAAACCCGCTTCCATGACTTTGATCTTGAACTGAGCCTAATGCACGGTATTGCCGATGTGGGATTCCAATACTGCACCCCCATTCAAGCACAAGTACTAGAGCACACCCTTAAAGGCGCAGATGCCATCGGCAAAGCACAAACCGGTACAGGGAAAACCGCCGCGTTTGTCATTACCGTGATTAATGATTTATTACGTCACCCGGTTACCACTAAGCGCTATGCCGGGGAACCGCGCGCCCTCATTGTGGCCCCTACCCGGGAGCTCGCCCTACAAATTGAAAAAGATGCCCAAGCCCTATGTGCACACACTGGCTTAGAAGTGATGAGCGTGGTGGGCGGCATGAACTTTAATAAGCAACAAGAACGCTTACATACCTCCTTGGTGGATATTTTAGTGGCCACCCCTGGGCGTTTACTGGATTTCGCCACTCGCCGTGATTTATGGCTAGACCGCGTGGAAATCCTCGTGCTCGATGAAGCGGATCGCATGCTCGATATGGGCTTCATTCCTGATGTGAAGCG
>CALEAR010000357.1 GCA_937943665.1 uncultured Alcanivoracaceae bacterium | reverse complement strand
GTTAAGGTGATCTTTTAGCCCATGGATACCCTTACGCTGCGTTACTTTTCTTGCTTGCGTTATGAAGACAGTTGGCAAGCCATGCAGCGTTTTACAGCACAGCGTAAGAAGGATACGCCAGATGAGCTCTGGGTGCTTGAACACCCCCCCGTATATACCCTTGGCCAAGCCGGCCAAGCCGAGCATCTTCTTAATCCGGCTGGCATTCCCGTGGTGAAATGCGATCGCGGTGGGCAAGTAACCTACCACGGACCAGGGCAAACCGTCATCTATGTATTGGTGGATCTGCATCGCAAACATATGGGCGTTAAGGCGTTGGTAAGTGCCATTGAACAAGCGCTCATGGATACCCTACGCCACTATCAGCTAGCTCCCCACCTCAAAGAAGGGGCACCAGGGGTGTATATCGATCAAAAAAAAATCGCCTCCCTCGGCTTAAGAATTCGTCAGGGCTGCAGTTACCATGGCCTTGCCCTTAACCGTGCAATGGATCTGCGACCCTTCCTAGGCATCAACCCTTGTGGCTATGAGGGACAAGCCATGACTAGCCTGGAACAAGAAGGGGCCCCCCATGAACGCTCAGAGGTGGAGGCCACGTTAATCGCCCAGCTACAACAGCATTTGGCCCTTCCCCAATCCACTCGTATTCTACAGGATTTACCCCACACAGAAGAGCATTCGGGTGCTACAATGCTTGCCCCATAGATGCATTAGCGAGGATTCATTATGTCGAACCCACACCCTTCTCGTCGTAAAGTTGCCGTCGGTGAAAAGCTTCGGGGTGAAAGCAAGGTTCGCACCATTCCCCTCGTTAACGAAGATGCACCCTTGCGTAAGCCCAAGTGGATCCGAGTGCGTGTTCCCTCTAGCGGCAACATTCAAAAGGTAAAATCCATGCTACGCCAACAGAAACTACATTCTGTTTGCGAAGAAGCGGCCTGCCCCAACCTCCCAGAATGCTTTAGCCACGGCACCGCCACCTTTATGATTATGGGTGATATTTGTACCCGCCGCTGTGCCTTTTGCGATGTGGCCTTTGGACGGCCTAACCCCTTAGACCCAGATGAGCCCGCCAACTTGGCAGAAACCGTGGAAAACATGGGGCTTAATTATGTGGTGATCACTTCTGTGGATCGGGATGACCTCAAAGATGGCGGTGCCCAACACTTTGTGGATTGCATCACCGCCATTCGCCAACGCACCCCTAAGGTAACCATTGAGATCTTAACCCCTGATTTCCGCGGCTGCTTGGATGATGCAGTGAACAAGCTCACGGACACAGCTCCCGATGTGTTTAACCACAACATCGAAACGGTTCCTGAGCTTTATAAAAGCGTTCGCCCTGGCGCTCGTTATGAACACTCGCTGCTGCTGTTAAAAACCTTTAAGGAGCGCAACCCCCATCTGCCCACTAAATCTGGGATCATGGTGGGCCTTGGAGAAACCAAGGAGCAAGTGGAAAACACCCTCAGAGACTTGCGCGCGCATCTAGTGGATAGAGTCACCATTGGCCAATATTTACAGCCTAGCCCCCACCATGCGCCTGTGGCACGTTATGTGCATCCTGATGAATTTGATGCTTATGCGAGCCTTGCCCGCGAACTAGGTTTTAGCTCTGTGGCCTCAGGCCCTATGGTACGCAGCTCTTACCATGCAGACCTACAAAACCAAGGAATAAACGTGGGCACAATAGAAAAATAAAGGCTATATTGAATGGTATGTATTTTTTCCTTATTGAATAGAAAGGATTAACTTTCGTGAGGCTTAGCAAGGAACATATTTGGCCCTTAATTGGCCTGGTGGCTGTGGTTTTTTCTGCTTGGCTATTGGTGCACCAGCTTCGCAATATTTCTCTTGATGATATTCTGCTAAGCCTTGATGCCATTCCTTTACACCGTTGGCTACTCGCTGCCCTCGCCACCGCTGCGGCTTATAAAGCCCTCGCCGGTTACGATAGTATTGCGCTGCAGCACCTAGATAAACATATCCCTTGGCCTTTTGTGGCGGCCACCTCCTTCACCACCTATGCCCTGGCCCACAACATTGGTGCTTCTGTGGCCTCCGGTGCCTTAGTCAGGTATCGCGCCTACACATCGAAGGGGTTAAGTGGCGCTGAAGTTGGGGTTTTGGTGGCCTTGTGCTCCTTTACCTTCGCCCTTGGCACCATTTTGTTGGCAGGGTTAGTGTTACTCATAAAGCCCGAACTCTTGACCTTGCTTTATGATGACCCTGCTCCTTGGGTGCCCTATGCGCTAAGCGCCTTCTTCTTAGGACTCGTTGTACTGTACATGATCAGCAGCTTACTGGGCCTACCTAGCCTTAAATTAGGTCGCTTTCAGGTGCATTACCCAGCCATGTCCATTGTGAAGCGCCAGTTAATTATTGGCCCCTTAGAGCTGCTCAGCGCCGCCGCCATCATTTACTTTGCATTACCCGAGGCAAGCAACCCTGGCTATTTAGTGGTTCTTGGTGTGTTTCTTGCGTCTTTTTCGGCGGCCTTACTTTCCCATGCCCCGGGTGGGCTTGGTGTACTCGAGGCCCTTTTTTTACTGGCCCTGCCAGAGGTAAACCCAGCCGATGTTATTGCAGCCTTATTGGTGTTTCGCCTCTTTTACCTATTGATCCCTTTTGCTTTTTCCCTACTTTTTATTTTAATGTTCGAACGCCACCAACTTGCAGATATCTTCCGCAGGAAACGCTCAAGCCACCATGAGTGATAGGTTTCTTACTATTCTTCCCCATGTGCGCATTCCCCTTGCCTGCATAGAACAACAAGCCGTTCGCTCCCAAGGCGCCGGCGGCCAAAACGTAAATAGCGTAGCCACCGCCATTCAAATTAAGCTTGATCTGCACCAAGCCCCTCTACCAGAGCCCATGCGCCAACGCTTATTAGCCAAGGAGGATCAGCGCATTGGTAAAGATGGAGTGATTGTGATTAAGGCACAGGAATTTCGATATCAGCATCTCAACCGCAAAGCCGCCTTAAGCCGTTTGCGCGATTTGCTTGCTAGTGCAGCCCAGGCTCCTAAAAAACGCATTCCCACCCGACCAAGTAAAGCTGCAAAAGCGCGCCGATTGCGCAAGAAAAAACACCGTAGTGAAATAAAAAAAATGCGCAAACCACCCAAATGGTAAGCCATAAGCTGCGGCTATTTGATATACATCAACTCTTTTAAAAACCCGCTTTCTACACTGTGTACATACTTTACGGCATGATTGTAAACGCCATGCCATATTGCTATGCAAAATTAATCTAGCCTCTAGCATTCACAAAGGGATAGCTTTACAGTTATTATGCCTACCAATTATAAAACACACACTTGTTATGCCTTACTAGCGGAGTTTGTATGTATAAAAAAAATACTTGGTTAGCCCCCCTTGTGGCATCCACTCTCTTAGCCAGCAGCCATGCCCTAGCTGACCCTGTGGCTCCCCCCACAGTATATGGTTTATTGCATGTATCCTTAGACCACATTGATAGCGATATCAAAGGCGAATCTGCTGCCTTTAACACCTCTACCAACACTAGCCGATTGGGCGTGAAGGGCAGCCACCAATTTGATCCACAACTCACAGCTATTTATCAGGCTGAAGCTACCCTGTACGCCACTGATGGCGCCAGCACAGGAGATGACAAAGGCAGCAACTTTACTTTCGACCGTGATACCTACCTTGGCTTTAAAGGTGATTGGGGAACCCTTCAAGTGGGTAATATCAATAGCCCCATTAAATTATTGAGAATCCGCACAGATCTCTTCACTTCCCAGGTGGGTGCAGCGGGCAACATTACCGGTGCCGACGGCCAAGATAATTGGCGTCGCAATAGTGTGTATTACACTAGCCCTGCATTTTACGGCTTCACGGCACGTGCCCAATATTCTGCTAACTCTGAAGAGACCGGAGGCACACAGGAAGGGCGTGCGCCAGCCTATAGTGCCTCTTTGGAATATACCTATGATAATTTTTGGGCGGGTATTGCCTACGATGAAAACAAAGAGCTAAACGATAACCGTGTACGCGCCTTTCGTTTAGCTGCTAAATATGATTGGCAAGATTTCAGCTTCCGCGTTTTTTATAACCATGCGGATAAAAAAGCGTTGGATGGCGGCGCCAACCCTCCTAAAAGCGATACCTACGGAGTGGGTTTACGCTACCTTGCCACCGAGAAAGTGGCGTTAAAAACCCAGGTGCACCAGTTGCGTCGCGATAACGATAGCAAGGATAAAGCCACCCAATACGCCGTTGGTGTGGATTACTTGTATGCCCCCAACCTGACTTTCTATCTGAACTACGCCCAAGTGGATGCGGATGGCGTGTATCGTGCCCCCACAAACGCCGGCCGTTCAGCACAAATTAAACTTGCCAACGGCAATGGTGATGAAACGCCCTTCGCTGTTTCCCTAGGCACTATCTTTAAGTTCTAAGCCAAAGGCCACCGCAAGGTGGCCTTGTTTTACCTTGATATAAATCAGCCCACTTTTCACCACCCTGTGCAACGCTATAGAAAACCAACATTATACAAAGGGGGTTTCTATGGGGTATTTAACATGGAGTCATGATCTAGACACAGGTATTGAAGTGATTGATAACCAACACAAACGTATTGTGGAATATATCAACTCACTGTACGAGGCCAGCCAAACTGGTAACCGAGAACAGGTGAGTGCTGTGATTGAACAGCTCATCGAATACACCTTATCGCACTTCACCTTTGAAGAAGAGCTCATGGAGCAAGCGGGATACCCTTTTTCCAAAGCCCATAAACGGGTGCATGAGCTTTTTGCCCGTCGAGTGTCGGAATTTCAGCAACGCTTCGAACTCGGAGAAGATGTGACAGAGCACTTACTCACTTTATTGAAAACATGGTTAATCAACCATATTCGCCGCGATGATGCGGATTACGCCTCTGTGGTGAAAGAAAATGTTATGGGCAGCAAACCGCAAAAGAAAAGTTTTTGGCAACGCCTCACGGGTAGCTAACAGGAGCGTATCTCTCCACAGCTAGCAAGTGCTGTTTTAAGGGTAGCCCCCATGCAAAACCGCCCAAGCCGCCATCGCTACGTACCACACGATGGCAGGGAATAAACAGAGCAATGGGGTTGGCACCACAGGCGGCCCCCACAGCTCGTGCTGCCTTCGAACTAGCGCCAATGGCCTTGGCAATCTCACCATAGGTGCGCACCTCGCCTCGCGGTATCTGTTGTAAGGCCTGCCACACCTGCTGTTGAAACGCGCTACCCTGTGGAACTAAACGGGGCCACCAAGGTGGCTCCTCACCCTGCAATAACGCTTGCAATGCCGTAATAAAAGGCTGTGCCCCTTCATCACATAAGGGCTTTAACTGTGGAGAGGGGGCACCATGCGGTAACATGGTGTACAAGGCATCCCCCTTCACTTCGCCTGTCATCACGCCAAAAGCCGTGGTTACCTGAAAGTAATGGCTCGCCCTACTGCACAAACTCGGGTTCCTCGGGATCAACACCCTCAGGGTTGGCACAGCCAAATTCAGTGGCATCCTCTTTCTCTAAGGTGGCGGTATACTGAAACACCCAGCCAGACATATCATCTTGGCATTCTTTTTCCATGATGGTTAATACCATGGGTTGTTCCTCATCCACCACTGCAAAGCGCCACCCCTCAGCGGTACTTTCCGCTTCCATGGCAAATACTGTTCCCTCAAGATCCATGGGGGTTTGATAACGCAATTCACCAGCTTCCACATCGGTGGTAATGGTCCAGAAGGGCTCATTACCATGCGCTTTGATATTCTCAATATTCTCTGATTCTTTTGTATTTTCAGCGCAGCCGCCAAGCACAAGAACAGTAAATATGGCGGCTAAAATTATGTGTTTTTTCATCTCTTTCTCACTGTATAAGTTTCTGTTTTATGCTCCCATCATGCCGTATTTAACAGACATTCCAAGCATAAATACATGGTGTTCACTAGCCTTTTACAATTGCCCAAGCTACCATTCGTCGCCGAAAACACCTTAAACATCGCTTTTTTTGTTATTAACGTCTGAGAAATAACCACATCATGCGTGAAAAATTTTGGGAACGATTTTCCCTTGGGGAACTGAATGCCAAAGAGTGGGAAGCACTTTGTGACGGCTGTGCGCAATGCTGCCTCACTCGCTATGTGGAAAACCAACAAGTTACCGTTTACAGCATCGCATGCGAGCTACTGGATATTGATAACAACCGTTGCCAAGATTACAACAACCGCCTTAAACGGGTACCTAGCTGTCATAAGCTAACTCCCACTAATGTGCCGGAATACAAATGGTTGCCTGAATCCTGTGCTTATCGCCGTTTACACGAAGGGCGCCCCCTAGCCTCGTGGCACCCCCTAATTGCAGGGGATCGCAAGGCCATGATGCAAAAAGGCATTACAGTGAGCCATTACGCCGTTCCCCATGGCCAGGTGCCTAAACGCCGTATGGCACAACACATTATTGCCACTTGGCGTTTATAGCCTAAGCGCTTTGCACGGGCTCCTGTAAACGCCAAATCACTAGAGCCACCGGTAACACTAAGCCAATGGCAAGAATATTAAGCCAATGCCACCCCAGCCACGCCACCCCTTGGCCAGCAAACAAGCTGCCCACAGCGGCGGCAGAAAACACTAGAAACTCATTCATACCTTGTATTTTCCCCTGCTCCTCTGGCCGATAGGTAAAAGCAAGCAAATGAGTGGCGCCAATAAAGGTGAAGTTCCAGCCCACACCCAAAAGCATCATGCTCCAGAGATAATGCCAGTAGCTCACCCCCCCTAGATTCACCAATGCACTAATAATTAACAAGGCACACCCCCATAAAATCACCGCACGGCTTGTGAAACGGCGAATTAAATCGCCTGTAACAAAAGAAGGGGCGAACATGCCGATGACATGCCACTGAATCACACTCGCAATGGCGGGAAAAGCGTATTCTAGATCGTCCATGGCCACAGGCGTGGCAGACATTAATAGCACCATCACGCCATAGCCAATCATGCCTGATAGTACGGCACCAACAAGCAAGGGTTGCTTAAACAAAGCAGCATAGGAGCGCCCTTTCCCCTGCTGTTGCCGCTGTGTGGGTTTTGGCAGCGGCAACCATAAAATGACGAATAACGCCAACACATAAAGTGCAAACAAGCCATAAAAGGCGCCCACAAACACATTTTGAGGTGCCCAGCTTTGAGCCCAAATGGCCAAATTAGGCCCCAATATGGCCGCCACAATCCCCCCCGCCATCACCAAACTAATGGCTCGAGGGCGTTGCGCCACTGTAGCAGCATCAATGGCAGCAAACCGGTACTGTTGCGCTGTCCCCACGGCCATGCCAATAAAGAAAGTACCTAATGCAAACCCCCATAGGCTGCTATTTTGCAAACCATTCAATGCCACATAGGCGCCAGCTAACCCCACCAAGTTACCCAAAACAAACCCCACCTTACGACCAAAGCGTTGCATTAGGTGAGCAGAGGGCAGCGTGGAAAGGATGGTACCGCCAAATTGTAAGGCAATGGGCACCGTGATTAAGGCAGGATGAGTGGCCAGCTGTTTACCAATTAACGCCGCCACAGACACTAATAAAATATTCCCCGTGGTAAGCAAGGCTTGGGCCAACGCTAAGCCCCACACAGTGATAGGCATAAACCCTCTCTCCAAAAAATTTAAGAATACTAACGCAACTAGATTAAGCAGGCTTTATTGCCGCCCCACCTCAGCGAGTGTGCTAAAGTAACCCTCTAACCACAGGCATCAGGACACCATGAAACACGTAACACATTACTTAGTGGGTGGCGCCGTGCGCGACGCCCTTCTTGGGTTACCCATTAAAGAGCGAGATTGGGTAGTGGTGGGGCATACCGCTGAAGAAATGCAAGCCCTTGGGTTTAAACCTGTGGGCAAGGATTTCCCCGTATTCTTACACCCTCAAACCAAAGAGGAGTACGCTCTTGCGCGTACGGAACGTAAATCCGGCCATGGCTACCACGGGTTTGAGTTTTATGCCCACCCTAGTGTGACTTTAGAAGAAGATCTCCTTAGGCGAGATCTCACCATTAACGCCATGGCCTTAACCCCCCATGGGCAACTCATCGATCCTTACCAAGGGCTAAAAGATTTAACTGCAAGACGGCTGCGCCACGTGAGCCCTGCTTTTGCGGAAGACCCATTGCGTGTGTTACGAGTGGCCCGTTTTGCCGCCCGCTTTCACTCACTGGGCTTTACTGTGGCACCAGAAACTCTCGCACTCATGCAACAACTCAGCACCGAAGAAGAGCTACTCGCCATTGCACCAGAACGGCTGTGGCAGGAAACCCTCAGCGCCCTCGGTGAAGCCCACCCCGAGGTTTATTTTCAAGTATTAGAGCAATGTGGGGCTTTAGCAGTGCTGTTCCCCGAACTGGCTGCCCTGCGCGGCGTCCCTCAGCCCGAGCAACACCATCCTGAAATTGATACCTTAGAGCATCAATACTTAGCCCTACAAAAAGCTGCTCAACTAGGTGCAGATACCGTCACTCGATTTGCCGTTTTGGTACATGATTTAGGTAAAGGCACCACCCCTAACACACTATGGCCTCAACACATTAATCACGAAAAAGCCGGCTTGCCTTTAGTCAAAGCACTTTGTCAGCGCTTAAAAGTACCTCGGGCTTATCGCGAATTAGGGCTCATTATGTGCCAATGGCACACCCACGCGCACCGCGCCTTGGAGCTAAGACCAGGCACTCTATATAAGCTATTTAAAGCCACAGATGCCCTACGCCGCCCAGAGCGGTTTCATCAGTTTTTGCTTGCCTGCACGGCAGATGCCCAAGGCCGCACAGGGTTTGAGAATAGACCCTATCCTCAAGCTACCTACCTTAAACACGCCCTTGCCGCTGTGCAGCAAATCGATATCAGCACATTGCGCCACAGCTTCCAAGGCCCCCAGCTTGGGGAAGCCATAGAGCAAGCGCGTATTCGTGAACTCAAGGAGTTTAAAACATCATGGCAGCCCCCATCGCATTGATCACAGGAGCCGCTCAACGCTTAGGTGCGGCCACCTCCACACACTTCCATCAACAAGGCTATGACATCATTATTCATTACCATCGAAGCGCTGAAAAAGCAGAAGCCTTAGCACAGCGGCTGAACAAAGAGCGATCTCATTCTGCGCGGGTGATAAAGGCAGACCTCACAGACAAGGAAAGCATTCAAACCTTAATTGAGTACATTCATGAGCAAGCAGGCCAGCTAGATGTATTAGTTAACAATGCATCGCAGTTTTACCCCACACCTTTATCACAAGCCACCCCTGAGGCATGGAATGAGCTCATGGACAGCAACCTAAAAGCGCCTTTCTTGTTGATCCAAGGGTTGGTAACACTTTTGAGAAAGAGCCCTGTGGCTAGTGTGGTGAATATGATCGATATTTACGCGGAGCACACCCTACCGGAGCACAGCATTTACTGCGCTGCGAAGGCAGGATTACAAGCGCTCACACGTAATTTGGCCCAAGATTTAGGCCCCCATATCAGAGTCAACGGCGTAGCACCCGGAGCCATCCTATGGCCCGAAGGTGGACAAGCCAACGCCAATAGCATTGTGCAAGCCACCCCGCTAAAGCGTTGTGGCACCCCAGAGGAAATCGCCCAAGCAGTATTCTGGCTCGCCACACAAGCTACTTTTATTACCGGGCACACCCTGCCTGTGGATGGCGGCCGCAGCCTTACGCTTGGGGGACACTAGGCCAAGCAAAGGGAATACGATGCAGCTTTTGCTGGCTTAAATCGCGCTCAGCGAGCAGTTGCTGATAGGTGATATTAAGCGTCGGATGCACTTCTTCTGGTGCCAAATCCACCAAAGGTTTTAACACAAACGCATGGTGTTCTATTTCATCCCTGGGCAACTCCACACCATCCACGACACCTGTTACCTCCCCATAGGTGAGCACATCAATATCTAAGGTACGGCTAGAAAACTTCTTTTCTTGCCGCGTACGCCCATGCTCCGCCTCAATGGCGTGCAAGGTATTCACTAGCTCACCCACGCTCAAAGTGGTTTGAATCATTGCCACTAAATTAAAAAACGGCGAGCCGTCAAAGCCCACCGCTTCACTCTCATACACCGGACTGATCACTACTTCACCAAAATGCGCCGCTAAGGCGTTTAATGCGGAAGTGATATTGTGTTGGCGATTAATATTTGAGCCCAAACTCAAATAAACCCGAGTGGGTTCAACCATTATGCGCTCCGTTGTCCTCGTTCAATAACCACACCAACATCTTTTGAACCGCGTAACGCACCGGGTTTAGATAAACGTAAACGCACCCACGGCACATCAAACTCATTCAAAATAATATTGGCACACTGTTCAGCTAGGGTTTCCACTAACTGAAACTCAGATTCACGAATAAAGTGAATCAACCGTTTTCCTACCGCTTTGTAATCCAAGGCTTTCTCAATGTCATCAGTGGCAGCGGCAGGTTGAATATCAGCCCCCATCTCAATATCCAAGCTTACGGTTTGGCGTATTTTGCGTTCCCAATCAAAAATGCCAATCACAGTGTCAACTTTTAACTCTTGAATGTAGACGATATCCATTTTTATGCCCTATTCTTTATCTATATGCTGCTACACTAAGTACACAAAGCGCACTTGGAGGAACAATCGGTGGAGTTTAACTTATTTACGGAGCCTGTTGCAGTGTTTCTTAGCTTGGTGGCAGCTGCTTACCTCCTAGGCTCCATCTCCAGTGCCATTGTGGTATGTGCCGTACTAGGCTTTCCAGACCCACGCACCCAAGGCTCAAGCAACCCGGGGGCCACCAATGTACTGCGCATCGCCGGCAAGGGGCCTGCACTATTCCCCTTAGCAGGTGATGTGCTAAAAGGGGTGATCCCTGTGCTAGTGGCAACAGCATTAGGGTTTAGCGCCACTGCCACCACCTGGATTGGCCTAGCCGCATTTATTGGCCACCTATTACCCGTATTTTTTCGGTTTCAAGGAGGCAAAGGCGTGGCCACGGCCTTTGGCGTGTTATTCGCCCTACACTGGCCCTTGGGTGTGATTAGCGGTTTAGTGTGGCTAGCCGTGTTTAGCTTGAGCCGAATTTCCTCCTTGGCTTCCATGCTTGCTTTTGTCACAGCCCCCATCGCTTGCTGGTGGTTTCTCCCCGAAGCCACGCTGCCTTTAGCACTGCTTTCCGCCACCCTATTGGCACGACATCACAGCAATATACGCAACCTTGTGCATGGTGAAGAGCTTGGCTTTAAGAAGCGATAGGCGATAACTCTGTTAAGGGCCAACGGGCGCGCACACGAATGTGCAAATCCTCTTGCTGCTCACCCCCTAATAACCGTAGACAACCTGCGTAGGCGATCATGGCGCCATTATCTGTACATAGCGCTTGGCGAGGATAATGCACTCGCACTCCTTGCGATGCCAAACCTTCCGCGAGGCGCTCCCGCAAGCGCAAATTAGCACTTACTCCACCCGCCATCACCAGTGTGCTATGACCAGTGGCCTTAATGGCACGGCGGCATTTAATGTAGAGGGTCTCCGCCACTGCTTCCTGAAAGGCATGGGCAATATCCGCTTTATCCTGTTCCGACATGGCATCTTTACCACCACATTCCATCACAGTGTTTAAGCAATACGTTTTTAAGCCAGAAAAGCTCATATCCAAGCCAGGTCTATCCACCATGGGGCGCGGAAACACGAAGCGGCCTGGTGTGCCACGTTCAGCATAGGCGGCAATATTAGGCC
>CALEAR010000356.1 GCA_937943665.1 uncultured Alcanivoracaceae bacterium | reverse complement strand
CCAGGCACCGATAAGCAACCTTCTTCATAAGTATTTAGCGTATCGGTAAGAGGGGTGATTTCAGGATTAATAAACACCAAGGGTTCGTTACGCTCTTCGGAAACATCAATCACCAGAATACGTTGATGCACATTCACCTGAGAGGCCGCTAATCCGATACCATTAGCGTCGTACATGGTTTCAAGCATATCTTGGATAAATTTGCGAAGTTCATCATCCACTTTTTCCACCGGCTTTGCTACGGTGCGCAAGCGTGGGTCTGGAAATTCAAGAATTTCTAAAATGGCCATGGGTAAAATCCAATATTGTAATGCTATGATTAAGAGATAGTTGCTTGATTTGACACTCGGTTGCTAGTATCGCACATGGTGTAACAAGCGCTTGGGCATAACAAGGGTATACTACTATTTTTCTGCTTTAGTTGGTGCTTTTTGGGGTGCCTAGTAAAACAAAACGATAAGGAATGGGGCAATGGGTAGAAACTTTCTACGCAAACTACTTGCTGGGGTATCATTAGCAGCATTCATTAGCACGGCGATGGCAAACGTTACGTTGAAAGACAACCATCCCGATGAATATTACGTTAAACCTGGGGATACCCTTTGGGATATTTCAGGAAAGTTCCTCAATGAGCCTTGGCTATGGCCCGAGTTGTGGTATGGGAATGAATCCATTGAAAACCCTCACCTTATTTATCCTGGTGATAAACTCTTGTTGCGCTTTGTAGATGGCAAACCACAACTTACCCTAGCCGATGAAGGCGGAGTGGTTAAGCTAAGCCCCAAGGTACGCGAAAGCGATTTAAGTTCTCCTATTCCCGTTATCCCTCTCGAGAAAATTGAAAGTTTTTTACTTGATGGTTGGGTGCTAAGCAAAGAAGAGATTGATGCAGCTCCCTATATTTTAGGCGGGGAAAACGAGCGTGTTATCTTCGGCCAAGGGGATTTAGTTCACGTTCGTGATCCAGAAAACCGCTGGAAAACCCTCTTTAAAAACTATGCGGTTTTCCGTGTGGGCGAGCGTTATGTGGATGAAGAAACAAACGAAATTTTAGGCTATGAAGCGCTTCGTATTGGCCAAGGCCAGGTGGAGAAAAAGACGGGAGATATTATCTCCATGCGCGTGGAAAAAGCCGATGAAGAGTTAAAAGCGGGCGATAAGGTGATGGTAAGCCCACCGCGTTCACTTAAATCCGTGTACTACCCAAGCGCCCCTGATGCCGAGATTGAAGGAAACATCGTACGTATCTTCGATCGCCTCACCAGTGTGGCGCGCTATGATGTGGTGGTGATTAACCGTGGGGCGCGGGATGGCTTAAAAGAAGGCCACGTGCTAGAAACTTA
>CALEAR010000355.1 GCA_937943665.1 uncultured Alcanivoracaceae bacterium | reverse complement strand
AAGCACAAGGACCATCACACTTAGCATTATCTGGGTCGGGATGGGCTTCTAAAAACAATCCAGCCAGCCCCTGGATCATGCCCGCACGGGCTAAATCTGCCACCTGATGACGGCGCCCATCCGCAGAATCACTGCGGCCACCTGGCATTTGCAAAGCGTGGGTCACATCAAAAAACACAGGGTAGCCAAAGTCTTTCATAATACCAAAGCCGAGCATATCCACCACGAGGTTGTTATAGCCAAAGCTAGTGCCTCGCTCACAAATAATTAAGCGCTCGTTGCCGGCTTCTTCACACTTATGCAGTATGTGGCCCACTTCATGGGGCGCAATAAACTGCGGCTTTTTAATATTAATAATGCTATCGGTTTTGGCTAAGGCCACCACTAAATCCGTTTGGCGTGCCAAAAAAGCAGGCAATTGCAGCACATCTGCCACTTCCGCCGCAGGCGCCGCCTGATACGGCTCATGCACATCGGTGAGGATGGGACATTCGAAGGTGGTTTTGATCTCTTCTAAAATACGCAAACCCTCTTCAAGCCCAGGGCCGCGAAAGGAATGTAAAGAGGAACGATTTGCCTTATCAAAAGAGGCTTTAAATACCCAAGGAATAGCTAACGCGCTGGTAACTTCCGCATAATGCTCCGCCACCTGCATGGCTAAATCGCGGGATTCCAACACATTCATACCACCAAACAACACAAAAGGTGCTTGGTTGCTAATGGGTATTTGGCCTAAATGTACCGTTTTTTGTTCTACCATAAATTTGCCTTTATGAAGCCGTTAGCGCACGACGTGCAAGCGCTGCTTGAATGTAGCTAGTGAAAAGCCCATGCCCATCACGCGGTGTGGAAGTAAACTCAGGATGAAACTGACAACCCACAAACCAAGGGTGGCCCTCAAGCTCCACCACCTCCACAAGATTACCTGCTTCCGAGCGGCCGGTCACCTTAAGGCCGGCAGCCTCAATTTGCGCCACATAAGCCTCATTGATTTCATAACGGTGCCGATGGCGCTCATATACACGCTGCGCACCATAGGCTTGCGCCACAATGGAATTCGGCTGCAACAGGCTGTGTTCGGCCCCGAGACGCATAATACCCGCCTCCCCTGTAACAGGATCCTTTTCAGGCAACACATCCACCACTGGGTGAGCCGCATTGGGTAAAAACTCGGTGGAGTGCGCTCCTTCTAACGCCACTAGGTGGCGGGCCACATCCACCACGGCCATTTGCATACCCAAGCAAATGCCAAGAAAGGGAATGTGGTTTTCACGGGCATACTGGGAGGCGAGTACCTTACCCTCAATGCCCCTATCGCCAAAGCCCCCTGGCACTAAAATGGCATCTAACCCCGCTAAAATGCTGCTGCCCTTTTGCTCCACAGCCTCCGCATCAATGTAACGCACCTTCACTTTGGATTGTGTTGCAATACCCGCGTGAATTAACGCCTCATTCAACGATTTATAAGCATCCGCTAAGCTAACGTACTTACCCACTAAGCCCACTGTCACTTCGTGCTCGGGGTTAAGCTGGGCTTCCACCACGCGATCCCATTCAGAAAGATCAGGAGTACGGCATTCAAGCCCTAAGCGCTCCACAATAAAACTATCAATCTCTTGCTCGTGGAGTACCCGCGGCACCTGATAAATGGTTTCGCAATCCGGCGTAGTGATCACCGCGCGTGTTTCCACATTGGTGAACAAAGCAATTTTCTCACGAGCACTTAAGGGCACAGGGTGATCCGAACGGCACACCAACACATCGGGCTGTAATCCAATGGAGCGCAGCTCTTTCACTGAATGTTGAGTGGGTTTGGTTTTGATTTCTCCTGCGGAGGCAATCCAAGGCACCAAGGTAAGGTGCACTAGCAGGGTGTTTTGCGCTCCCTTTTCAATGCGTAGCTGGCGCACCGCTTCCAAAAATGGCAGGGACTCAATATCTCCTGTGGTGCCACCAATTTCAATAATGGCCACATCCGCATTGCCGGCGCCGCGTTGAATTTTTAGTTTGATTTCATCGGTAATGTGAGGGATCACCTGCACCGTGGCACCTAAGTACTCGCCACGACGCTCCTTATCAAGCACATCCTGATAAACCCGCCCCGTGGTGAAGCTGTTGACACGCTTAAGGCGAGTACGAATAAAACGCTCATAGTGGCCCAAATCTAAATCGGTTTCGGCGCCGTCTTCGGTAACGAACACCTCCCCATGCTGATAGGGGCTCATGGTGCCTGGATCCACGTTAATGTAAGGATCCATTTTAAGCATGGTAACGTTTAATCCACGGGCTTCTAGCAGGGTTGCCAATGATGCAGCTGTAATACCCTTACCCAGTGACGACACCACGCCACCCGTCACAAATATGTATCGTGTCATGCAACCACCGCTGTTTTTAGGCCAAGCTAGTTACCTAGCATTACGAAAAACGCCCAATCAACCCATGAACCATTGGTTGGGATATCACAATAAAAACAAGGAGCTGATTGAACTAGGACGGGGGTAAATAGTAACAGAGCTCGGCGCTTGCCTCAATGCAAAGCGCTGTTTTTTTATGCCTTTACCACCGTGATTCTAAGGCAAACCACTGCCAATTGAGCGCCCATGCTTTCTCGCCCTCTTGGGGAAACCTCCCATCCACAACGCCCACGTTGGGCACTGCCACTAGCTCCCCCTTAAAGAAGAGCCCAGGGATCTGCTCACGGCGCCAAGGGGGAATACCCTGTGCACGCCACGCTTCGCGCACACAGCGATGATACCCTCGCACCTTAAGGCGCGCCCCCTTTGGCACAGGCGCTAAGGTAAGTCCGTTCAAGGTGGCAGGCAAGCGCAAAGGCGCAGCACCTGTTGTGAGTTTCACACTCAACATCCCTTGCCCCCAAGTATGGGTCTGATTTTCCTGAAGGGTGATGTTTTGGTGCGTCCGAGTAGGAGCATGTTCCTCATGAGACATTAAATACAGAGCGCCACCGTGGCGACAAAACAAAGCATAAGGCCAGGCGACCTTGGGGGTGGCATCCTCGCGGGCGGGGATAAGCTCCCGCCACAGCCGAGCTAACACCTTTTGGCTCGGCGGCATGAACCCACGAGCTAAAATCCAACGGTAAATCAGGTTACGTTGGCGCTCCTTGCTTAACGTTTGCAGCCCCTGCAGGCACAGTGCCTCTTGATTGATTGAAAGGCGCTGCCAATCTTCATGTGCTAGGGCCTGTTGCAAGTGGGCGGCCTCCTGTTGCAACTGAGCATTACGAGCTAGGGTGGGCACAAGCTGGGGCCAGCGTTGCTCCAATAAAGGAATCACTTGTTGGCGTAAATAATTACGATCTGGAGTTACATCTTCGTTGGTGGGGTCTTCCACCCAAGTCAGCTCCCAATGGCGGGCAATGGCGGCCAACATGGTTTTAGGCAAGTGCAATAAGGGCCGCCAAAGGGTGTATCCTTCATAATCACTCAACGGCGCCATGGCACCGAGCCCCTGTGGGCCAGCACCACGCAACAATTGCAATAATAAGGTTTCCGCTTGATCATTTTGATGCTGCGCTAACGCCAAACGCCCCTGCGGGGAAGTATGCGCCAGTAGGGCCGCACGGCGCTCGCGGCGGGCACGCCCTTCAATATTATGTTCGCCAGGTAAATTCAGCTTCACCCCATGGAAGGGCACCCCAAGGCGTTCACACTCCTGCTCACAATAAGCAAGCCAGGTATCGGCCAAGGGTTGCAAGCCATGGTGCACATGTACCGCGCTTAAGCGCCCTTGAGCACCGGCTTTTAAAAGCGCATGAAGCAATACAGAGGAATCCACTCCACCGCTATAGCCCAAGGTAATGGGGCCGGAGAATTGTGCTAAAGCTGCTTTACACTGTGCCACCAAGGCCTGCGCCTGGGTGGCCACATTGTTAGCCACCTTGGATTTCCACATTGCCATAGGACATTAAACGCTCATAACGGCGTTTGAGCAGCTCATCCACGGGCATGGCTTGCAGCACGTTGAGCTGTTTAATCAGCGCGTCACTAATGGCCTGAGCGGTGGCTTCGTAATCTCGATGGGCACTGCCTAGGGGTTCAGGGATCACCGTATCCACCAAGCCAAGCTCATGGAGCCGCTCCGCATTAATTCCCATGGCCTCGGCAGCCTCAGGGGCCTTTTCAGCGCTGCGCCATAAAATGGAGGCACACCCCTCAGGAGAGATCACCGCATAGGTGCTGTACTGCAACATTTGTAAGTGATCACAAACCCCAATGGCCAAAGCACCACCAGAACCGCCTTCTCCGATCACAGTGGCAATAATGGGCACCTTCAGATGAGACATCACTAATAAGTTACGTGCAATAGCCTCACTTTGGCCACGCTCTTCAGCATCAATACCTGGAAAGGCGCCCGGCGTATCGATAAAAGTAAGGATAGGGAGTTTAAAACGCTCGGCCATTTCCATTAAACGCAAGGCCTTACGGTACCCTTCGGGCTTGGGCATGCCAAAATTTCGGCGCACCTTTTCTTTCACTTCCCGACCCTTTTGGTGGCCAATCACCATCACGGGTTCTCCCGCTAATCGGGCAATTCCTCCCACAATGGCAGGATCATCGGCAAAGGTACGATCCCCATGAAGCTCATCAAACTCATCAAAAATGAGCTTGATGTAATCTAAAGTGTGCGGCCTTAAGGGGTGACGTGAAAGCTGCGAAATTTGCCACGGCGTTAACCCACCAAAAACCGATTCCAAAAGAGACTGACTCTTTTCTTCAAGGCGCCGAATTTCATCCGATATGTTCACATCCACATCGGTACTTGCATGGCGCAACTCCTCAATTTTTGTTTCAAGCTCAGCAATCGGTTGCTCAAAATCAAGAAAGTTGGGGTTCATAATCAGCCTCTATCATTAGATGTGGGGGCAGTGTACTAAGAAAACAGGGGTCAGGTCGAGATCCCCCACCCTTTGCCCCATGGCATGTTAATAATCTATGTGCACTTGTTCTGTGCCCCATTGGGCGCGCAAGGCATTAATCAGCTGTTGATCCGGCGCCACTTGCCAACCCTCACCTAGGCGCATTTTCGCATGGGCTGCCTCGTGGGTTAATTCTAGCACCACTGGGCAACTGCCGCCCTGGAAGGAGCTCAATTGCTCACGCAGTTGCTGGGGCAAACCGGCCTCCACAGGGACACACAGGCGAATTTGTTGAGCAAAGCGCTCACGAGCCTGCGCCATGGTGAGGATCTCATCTGCCATCACACTCACCCCGCCGGTGTAATCATCGGGGCGAACGGCACCACGCACCACAAGTAAAGTATCCTTTTCAATAATGGGGGCAAATTCCGCAAACACGCGCCCAAACACAGAAACTTCCACACGGCCGGTTTTATCATCGAGCGTTAAGAACGCCATGCGTTCACCACTGCGCTTGCTGCGTGTAATACGTAATTGCACCACTAGCCCTGCCACTGTGGCCACATGTCCCTTCTCTGTGGGCGTTAGGCGGTTAAAGCGGGCCGTGACAAAGTGGTTCAATTCCTTCTCAAACTGATCAATGGGGTGCCCCGTGAGGAATAACCCTAAGGTATCTTTTTCCCCATTCAGCCGTTCATCATCGTTCCAAGGTGGGCGCGTCTTCCACACCACTGCCGCCACCGCCTGATCATCCGCAGCGGGGCCACCAAACAAATCTCCCATGCCTGCGGCTTCATCTTCACTGGCTTGTTCTGCTGCTTTCATGGCATCGGGCAAACTAGCTAACAGGGAGGCCCTATCATTAAAGTGTTGGTTAGGGCCTAGTTGGTCTAACGCCCCTGCTTTCACTAAGGCTTCCATGGAGCGGCGATTCATTCGCTTCATATCCACGCGGCGGCAAAAATCAAACAGATTTTCAAACACCACGCCCTCATCGCGGGCCTGCACAATGGCCTCAATGGGGCCTTCTCCTAGCCCTTTAATGGCACCCAACCCATACACCACATGGCCTTCTTCATTGGCAATAAAACGATACCCACAGCTATTCACTTCTGGTGGCAATACATTAAGCCCCATGCTGTGACATTCATCCACAAAGGTAACCACTTTATCGGTGTTGTGCATTTCTGCCGAAATCACCGCCGCCATAAACTCGGCGGGGTAATGCACTTTTAACCACGCTGTGTGGTACGCCACTAAGGCATAGGCAGCGGAGTGCGATTTGTTAAACCCATAACCTGCGAACTTTTCCACCAAATCAAAAATACGAACCGCAAGCTCCCCATCCACCCCTTGGGCACGCGCCCCCTCTTCAAAGGCCTTACGCTGGGCTGCCATTTCTTCGGCATCTTTTTTACCCATGGCACGGCGTAATAAATCCGCCTGACCAAGGGAATAACCCGCCAGTACCTGGGCAATTTGCATCACCTGTTCCTGATACAGAATCACCCCATAGGTGGGTTCAAGGATGGGTTTTAATAATTCGTGCTGATATTGGGGATCCGGGTAAGCTAAGGGCTCACGACCATGCTTACGGTTAATAAAGTTATCCACCATGCCCGATTCCAAAGGGCCTGGGCGATACAAGGCCACCAAAGCAATAATGTCTTCAAACACATCGGGCTTGAGCTTTTTAATCAGCTCCTTCATGCCAGAGGATTCCAACTGGAACACGGCAGTGGTATCCCCACGCTTAAGCAACTCAAAGGTGGCCGTGTCATCGAGGGGGATATCGCTGCTGGTAATGGGCTCAAGCCCTTCCTTGGCGCGCTTTTTATTGGCCGCCTTAATGGCCCAATCAATAATGGTGAGGGTTCTTAAGCCTAAGAAGTCAAACTTCACAAGGCCCGCTGCTTCCACATCATCTTTATCAAACTGGGTGACGAGGTTATCGCCATGCTCATCGCAATGCAGGGGAGCAAAATCCGTGAGCTTTCCGGGGGCAATCACCACGCCCCCAGCGTGGCGGCCCACGTTACGGGTGAGGCCCTCAAGCTTCACCGCCATTTCCCAAATTTCGTTAGCGGCCTCTTGGTCGCCGTGGGGCTCACCACTTAAAAACTCTTCTAAAGATTCCTCTTGTTCTCGGGCTTTTTTTAGCGTCATACCCGGCGTACCGGGGATCATCTTGGATAAGCGATCCGCTAATCCATAGGGCTTGCCTTGCACCCGTGCCACATCTCGCACCACCGCCTTAGCGGCCATGGTGCCAAAGGTAACAATTTGACCCACAGCTTCGCGGCCATAGGTGCGCGCCACGTAAGCAATCACGTCATCCCGCTGTTCCATGCAAAAATCCACATCAAAGTCTGGCATGGATACCCGTTCAGGGTTAAGGAAGCGCTCAAAGAGTAAATCGTATTGCAGTGGGTCAAGATCGGTAATTTCAAGCACCCAAGCCACCAAAGAGCCTGCCCCCGACCCCCGCCCTGGGCCCACGGGAATATCGTTTTGCTTCGCCCAACGAATAAAATCCGACACAATTAAAAAGTAGCCGGGGAACTTCATTTGGTTAATAACGTTGAGCTCAAAGGCCAAACGATCTAAGTACTTTTGTTTTTGCTCTGCATAATCGGGGGCCTGAGGATCCAAAATACCCTCAAGGCGCTTTTCTAAGCCCTCATAGGAAACCTTTTCAAAATACTCCGCAATGGTCATACCCTCGGGCACGGGGAAATCCGGCAAATAGTTTTTGCCAAGCTCAATATCAATGGAGCAGCGTTTGGCAATTTCCACCGTATTGGCCAAGGCCTCGGGCAAATCGCTAAACAGATCTGCCATTTCCTCGGGAGATTTTAAATACTGTTCTTCGCTATAGCGGCGTTCGCGACGCGGATCCTCCAAGGTGTAACCATCATGAATGCACACTCGCACCTCATGGGCTTCAAAATCCTCCGCCTGCATAAAACGCACATCATTCGTGGCCACAATGGGCAGCTGCTGTTCCAAGGCAAAGGCCACAGTGGCATGCAAGCACTCTTCATCCCCTGGCCGGCCGGCGCGTTGCACTTCTAAGTAAAAGCGTTGAGGGAAGTGTTGTTGGCACCACTGGGCCAGCTGCTGTGCCTGTGTCATATTGCCTTTTAATAACAGGCGACCAAAGGGGCCAAAGGTGCCCCCGGACAATAAAATTAGCCCTTCGTTAAGCTCTGCTAGCCAAGCCTCCTTCACTAAGGCCTTACCGTTTTGCTGGTTTTGTTGCCAGGCTCGTGAAATCAATAGGGTAAGGTTTTTATAGCCCTGAGTGTTTTGCACTAAAGCACTCATGGGTACGGGCTCATCAAAGGCCTCAAACTGCACCCATAAATCCGCTCCTGCAATGGGCTTTACACCGGCTTTCATGGCCGCATCATAAAACTTAATAAGCCCAAACAGGTTGGAATCATCCGTTACTGCCACGGCCGGCATGCCTAGCTCCACACAACGTGCCAGCAAGGGTTTGATACGAACTATGCCATCCACTAAGGAGTAATCCGTATGCAAACGTAAATGGACAAATTGTGGAGTTGCCATGGAAATCCTCTTACTCTTTTTCCTGTAATACCCGCGCCACCGGTGCAAAAGAACGACGGTGTTCGGGCAACGCCCCGTGGGTGGCCAAAGCCGATAAATGCGCCTTAGTGGGGTAGCCCTTGTGGCGATCAAAACCATAATCGGGGTGAGCCTCATGCAGGGCATACATTTCATCATCCCGTGCCACCTTCGCCAAAATAGAAGCGGCGCTAATGGCAGGCACTGTGCCATCGCCTTTTACCACCGCCTCCGCAGGCACCGCAAAATTTGGGCATTGGTGCCCATCCACCAGCACCAAATGCGGCGCCACAGGCAACGCTGCCACCGCGCGCTGCATGGCCAATAAGGTGGCATGCAAAATATTTAACGTATCAATTTCCGCCGCTTCTGCTCGTCCAAAGGCATAGGCCAATGCTCGCTGTTTAATGATCTCGGCCAGCTGGCGGCGCTTTTTTTCCGAGAGTTTTTTGCTGTCATCTAACCCTTCAATGGGCTGTTGTGGGTCTAGAATCACCGCTGCAGTAACCACTGCACCCACTAAGGGCCCACGCCCCACCTCATCCACACCCGCAATAAGCTGCCCGGGCTGCCAGCGTAGCCGCTGAGGCTGCCACTGGGCGGCGGAGGGGTATTCAGCAAAAGGATAACTCATGGGCGCACCTCAATTAATTGGCGCACCACAGTGGCAGCGGTGGCGCTGGCATCTTGGCGTAACTGCTCATGCAAAGACGTGAAGCGCTGTTCTAGGGCACTCACCCGAGCGGGGTTCTCAAACCAATTCATCACGGCGGCGCACAGGTGTTCTGGTGTCAGTTGAAGCTGCATGAATTCTGGGATTAAAGGCTCATTACAAAGTAAGTTTGGCAACGCCACATAATCCACTTTCACTAGCAACGATAGCAGCCAATAAGTGAAGGCGCCTAGCCGATACCCCACCACCATGGGCTTCTTCAACAAGGCACCTTCCAAGGTGGCAGTGCCAGAAGCCATGAGCAGCACATCCGCGGCGGCCATAGCAGTGCGGCTTTGCCCTTCGATGACGGTGAGTTGGCTTAGCCCAGCTGCTTTAATGCCAGCTTCAATTTCCTGTTTGCGCATGGCGTTGGCGGCGGGTATTACCACCTCAAGTTCAGGATAATGCTCCCGCAACAAGGCAACAGCTTGCAAAAAGGGAGGCAATAATCGCCTCACTTCGCCCCCGCGGCTGCCTGGTAACACAGCTAATACACGGCCTGTGGTGCTTAACCCTAGCGCACGGCGCGCCTGCTCTTGATCCACAGTCATGGGAATATCATCCGCTAAGGGGTGCCCTACGAAAGTGGCGGGAATTTGCGCCTCTAAATAAATTTCTGGCTCAAAGGGCAATAAAGCCAGCATATGATCCACCCCCGCCTTAATGGTTTTTAAGCGGCCCTTACGCCAGGCCCACACCGAGGGGCTCACATAATGTACGGTACGCACCCCTGCACGGCGTAGGCGCTGAGCCACACCAAGGGTGAAATCGGGGGAATCAATGGTGATACACACCGCGGGTTTGGCCGCTAAAATGGCCTCCACTAACTCTCGCCGCAATCGCATAAGCTCAGGCAGCTTGGGCAGCACTTCGGTAATCCCCATCACAGACAAAGCCTCCATGGGGAATACTGTTTTTCCGCCTTCCGCTTCCATTAATGGGCCGCATACGCCCATGAACTGGGCATGAGGATAGTATTCACGTAAAGCGCGCATTAAACCAGCGCCAAGAATATCGCCCGAGGCCTCGCCGGCCACAATGGCGATCACGGGTGCTGCATTCGAAGAAGCCATGCGCATCTCCTGAAACGAGCCAATCACGGCCTTGGTGCAACACACCAAGGCGTTGATATGTTATCGGGTAATACCACGATTTGAGTTGCGCAGGGATTCAATAAAGAGGGTGAGCTCGGCACTTTCTGGTTCTTGCTCAAGGGCCGCAATGGCTTCCTCTAGGGTGTTACCGCGGCGGTACACAATTTTATACGCCCTGCGCAGCTGTTGAATCACTTCTTTGCTCCAGCCACGACGGCGCATGCCCTCAAAGTTCATGCTCCGCGCCGCAGCAGGGTTACCCCCCACCATGACATAGGCTGGCACATCCTTGATCACCAAGGAACAACCCGCAGTCATGGCATAGGAGCCAATTTTGCAAAACTGATGCACCCCTGTCATACCACCAAGCAAGACGCCATCACCAATGTGTACATGCCCTGCAATACCACAGGTATTAGCAAAAATATTATCATTACCAATAACGCAATCATGGGCCACATGCACAGCCACCATGAACAAGTTATTGTTACCAATGCGTGTCACGCCGTTATCTTGCACCGTGCCTCTATGGATGGTCACGTGCTCGCGAATAATATTGTTATCGCCTATCTCTAGGCGAGTGGGCTCACCACGGTATTTTTTATCCTGACAATCTTCACCAATGGAGGTGAATTGGAAGATTTGGTTATTTTCACCAATCACTGTGGGCCCTTTGATGACCGCATGGGGGCCAATTTCAGTGTTATCGCCAATGGTTACGCCGGGGCCAATGATACTGTAGGCACCTACTTTTACGTTGTTGCCTAAGTTTGCGCTTTTATCGACGATGGCGGTTGCATGTATCATTTCAATAGAGTCCCGAAGTAAGATGTACCTTATTTGTTGTTGTTACAGTGAAGGAGGGATTACACCTCAATTTTCTGCTCAGCCACCAAAGTTTCCACACTGGCCACCAGCTGATCATCCACATAGGCTTCGCAGCTGAACTTTAAGATATGACGCTTACGAGTAATAAAGCGAGCGTGCATCACTAACTGATCTCCCGGTGTTACTGGACGCTTAAAACGTGCCTTATCCGTACCTACTAATAAGTAGTTATACCCTTTATCGGGGCTTTTATTTTCAGACACAAAACCCAACACACCCGCGGTTTGGGTCATGGCTTCAATAAGTAAAACTCCTGGCATCACAGGATCATTGGGGAAATGGCCATTAAAAAAAGGTTCGTTGACGGTGACATTTTTAATGCCCACGATTTTTTCATTTGGCACCAGTTCAATGATGCGATCCACCAATAAAAAAGGATAACGTTGGGGAAGATACGTTTTTAACTCATTAATGTTCATCATAACCACGTCAACTCACCCGTTTCGGGCCTCTTCGTTAGGTTGTAGCAGCTTTTATGACTCAGCGTCTCGTTGCTGCTTTTCCAATGCCACCACACGGCGATACAGCTCATCTAGCTTACGAAAGCGTGCTGTATTACGGCGCCAACGCCTTTCTTCATCGGCGGGTAGCGCAGAGCCGTAGGTACCTGGCTTGGTAATGGATTTCGACACTAGCGTCATGCCAAGCACGTTTACCTTATCTGCGAGGGTTAAATGCCCCGCCAATCCCACGGCACCGCCAATCATACAGTATCGGCCAATATGACTACTACCAGAAATACCTGCTTTACCGGCAAGGGCGCTGTGTTCACCCACAGTGACATTGTGACCGAGGTGTACCTGATCATCTAAAATCACCCCATCACCCACCACTGTGTCTTCAATGGCGCCTCTATCAATGGTCACATTGGCGCCAATATTCACGTGGCGCCCAATACGCACACTGCCTACTTGTGCCACGCTGTGCCATCGCCCTTGGGCAAAGGCAAAACCAAATCCATCGGCGCCAATCACAGTGCCTGCATGGATAACGGTGCCCTCACCCACTGTTACGCCATGGTACAAGGTAACGTTAGGGTAAATATGCACCCCCTCACCTAGCACCACATTTTCACCAATCACACTATTGGCGCGAATAACACAGCCATCACCTATGGTGGCATTGTCTTCAATCACCACCCCGGGACCAATACTCACTGCATGACCAATGATGGCACTTTCCGCCACCACGGCTGTGGGGTGAATACCTTCTGGGGCGTTTGGTGTGGTTGAAAACCATTGGCTTAGGGTAGCAAAGGCAAAGTAAGGATCCTTCACCACTAATACGGGCACCTGAGCATGTTCTGCATCCTCGGCGCGGCACAACACAGCACCTGCCTGTGTGGAGGCCAGATGCGAACGATACTTAGGATTAGCTAAAAATGTTAGCTGCTGAGGGCCGGCACTTAATAAAGTGCCCAAGCCAGTAATGCGTTGCTGACTTGGGCCTCTTAATTCAGCCTCCACTGCTGCAGCAAGCTCAGCAAGTGTATAGCCTTTCATATTACTTTTTCAGTTGGTTAATACGCTTTGTAACGTCCTGGGTCAGATCCATATCAGGACTACCGTAAACCACAGCATTCGCAGAAATAACTAAATCTGCCTTCTTTTGTTTTGCCACATCTTCAATGGCACGCAACAGAATGGGCTCCATTTCCTCAAGCAGCTCTTGGCGATCTTCTTCCACACGGCGGTTAATGGATTGCTGCATGGTTTGGAAGCGGAAGCTCTTTTCCTCACGTTCATCGGCAAGTTTATTACGCTCGGATTTGCTCATGGTCATGCCATCGCGCTGCAAGCGTTCTTCAATTTTCACCAACTCATCGCGAAGTTTACGTAAACGTTGGCCATCCGCCTCAATGGATTTCTCGAGCTTAGCGTTGCGGCTTTTCACCACTGAGCTGTTCATTAGTGCCTCCATGGGATCCACCACCGCAATGTTTTCTGCGGCAAGAGCGGCCATGGGAAGCAGTAAAGCCACAGCTAAAGCAATTCGATTCAATAGGGTTTTCATTATTATCTCCTAAAACACATGTCCTAAGGTAAACTGGAAGAACTCTGATTCATCACCAGATTTCTTATTCAATGGACGACCTAAACTAAAGCCCAAGGGCCCGATGGCCGTTAACCATGTTAAACCAACCCCCGCAGAATAGCGCATGTCGTCTCCACTAAAGGTTTGATAACGATTCGACCACTGCGTGGAGGATTGATAACTCTTGCTGTAATCCGTTTGGAATACCTGCCCTGCATCCACAAAGAAGAAGGTTCTTAGGCTGCGACTCTCAGGTGCAAAGGGTGTGGGGAAAATAAGCTCTAAGCTAGATTCCACCAACAAGTTACCCCCCACGGGATCTGGATCCCAATCCTGCTGACACGTATCGCCTTTAGCGCATCTGTCTTCAAACTGCTTCGCAGGGGAACGTGGACCTAAGGAACGAGAACGATAGCCTCGCACCGAGCCTATACCACCAGCGTAGTAATTTTCGAAGAACGGCAAGGAGCTTTCATCGCCATAACCGGAGCCATAGCCCACATTTGCTTTGGCACGTAAGGTCCACTTATCCGAAAGGGGTAAATAATACTGACCTTCTAAATTAAGTTTGTAAAAAGTGTAATCACTGCCTGGGGTGGAAAGCTCCAAGCCCATCGAGGTGGACCAGCCACGATCCGGCATAATACCTCGGTTAAGGGTGCTTGTATAAAGGCCAATTTCCCCTTTGAACAAATCAAACTTGCGACCTTTAGCGGTGAGGAAATCATCAATATCTTGAGCCACCCATGGCCCTGTGCTCAACTTAATATTATCCACACCCACGCCGAAATCTAAACGGGAGTGCTCAGAAATGGGGTAACCGTAGTGCAAGGTTCCACCGAGGCGATCCGCCGCATAGGAGGCCACATAAGCATTATCGAAATCAATTTTCGAATAATACAGGCTCACCCCACGGCTCACACCATCCAAGGTGTAATAAGGGTTTAAGTAAGAGAAGTTATAGGTTTCCCGAATATCACTGCGGCTAATACCGAAGGACACGCGGTTACCGGTTCCCATAAAGTTGTTTTGGCTAACGTTAGCGCCAAAAATGAAACCGTTGGCATCGGAGTACCCCACGTTTGCCCCAATGGAACCTGAGGGCTGTTCTTCCACCTCAAATTCCACATCCACCATATCATCTGCTTCGTTCACCTTGGGCGTATCGGTTTCCACATGGGAGAAGAAGCCAAGGCGTTGCAAACGTTCACGGGACAAATCAATTAACGCGGTATTCGCGGGCGCGCCTTCAAATTGGCGCAGCTCACGGCGTAATACCTCATCCTGAGTTTTAATGTTGCCTTTAAAGTTCACATTACGCACATAGTGCTTGCGGCCAGGCTCCACATAAAGCACCACATCCACATCACCGGTTTCTGGGTTAACCTCTGCATAATCATGCACATTGGCGAAGGTATACCCCTCGTTCCCCAAACGGCGTACTAACAAATCCGAACTCGTGGTGATTTTACGCTGGGAGAAGGTTTCCCCTTTATCCACCATGACCAACGGTTCTAGCAGGGTTTCATCAACGGGAATATCACCGGCGAGTTTTACATCCCCCACCTTATATCGCTTACCTTCATCCACGTTAATGGTGATGTAAACGCTATTGCGGTCTGGGGTCACCGCCACCTGGGTGGATTCCACAGAAAAGTTAATGTAACCGCGGTCTAGGTAATAGGAGCGCAGGGCTTCAAGATCCCCGGATAATCTTTCTCGGGAATAGCGCGAGCGCCCACTAATGGGCCACCAACCCTTCGGCTTAAGCTCAAAAACGCTCCGCAATTCTTTTTCGCTGAAGGCCTCGTTACCCACAATGTTAATATCGCGAATGCGGGCAGCGCTGCCTTCATAAATTTTAATGTTGAGCGCCACACGGTTACGGGGCAAGGGCACAGCTTCTGCTTCCACATGGGCATCATAACGACCTTGAGCAACATACTGACGCTGCAGCTCACCGGTTACCCCCTCCAACGTGGAACGGCGGAACATTTCACCCTCCGCTAAGCCGGCATCTTTCAAGCCTGCTCGCAGTTGTTTCTCATCAATGGATTTATTGCCTTTAATATCTAAACGGGCAATGGCGGGACGTTCCGATAACACCACCACGAGCTGATTACCCTCACGGCCAATTTGAACGTCCTCAAAATCACCACTGCTGTACAGGCGCTTAACGGTTTCAGCCACCGTTTGGCTATCCATGTAATCCCCTTCGGCCACAGGAAGCGCTGCGTACACCCGTTCCACAGGTAAGCGCTGCAAACCTTCAATGCGAATATCCTTCACCAGAAAACCGGTATCAGCCGCCACCGCATTAAAGGGCCACCAACATACCACCAAGGCAATTAAAGCGAATCGTTGAAGCGTTCTATTCATTAACTAAACTGCCGCACCAAGTCATTGAAAATAGCTAAGCTCATCAGAGCAAGCACAAGTGCAAACCCCATGCGCTGAGCTGTCATTAAAAAAGCCTCTGAAAGGGGCTTACGTCGAACCATCTCAATTAGCCCAAACAAAATCCAACCGCCATCCAACATAGGAACTGGCAATAAGTTGATAACGCCAAGGCTAATGCTAAAAAAAGCTAAAAACAGTAAAAAACTATCCATGCCCACAGCAGCCGTCTCGCCCGCTGCTTGGGCAATGGTAATGGGTCCGCCTAAGGTTTTCACCGACAACTGGCCCAATAGCATCTTTTTAAAGGACCCAAGGATCATGGAGATTTGATCAGCAGTGCGGCTAAAAGCTTGTGTCACCGCCTCCAAGGCTCCGTAAGCAATTTGTCGCAACCCACCTAGCTGGACACCAGCTAATCCAATACGTTCCCCATCACGTTCCATTGCATTGGGGGTGAGGGTAACCTCAAGCACCTGGCCATCCCGCTCCACCTCTAAAGATAAAGGCGTTTCAGGGGCGTTTTGCACCATGCCCACCCAAGTGGACCAAGTATCCACTGACTTACCATTCACAGTGAGAATTCGGTCATTTTCTTGCAAGCCTGCTTCAGCGGCAGCCCCCTCCGCCATGATGTTGCCCAAAATAGGCGCCAAAGGTTGCGGTGTAATACCAAGCACTTCAAACACAGGGGCTTCAGGATCCTGAGACCAAGGGGTTAAATCCAGTGATAGGTGGCGTTCTTCATGCCCTGGCACCTTCACGGTGATGGGCACGGGGTCTGTGCTGCCCACATGGCGAATTAGCTCCATATTCACCTGCTGCCAAGTGAGCACCTCCTTACCGCCAAAGGCAATGATTTCATCACCTTTTAACAGCCCCGCCGCGTGAGCTGGGGACCCTTCCGCCACCTCACCTAAAGTGGCCGGCACACCCACTTGCCCTCCTAAGAAAATCACCCAATACAAAACCACCGCCAAGATAAAATTGGCTAAGGGGCCAGCGGCATACACAATCACACGCTGCCAAGGCTGACAAGCTCGAATTCGGCCGGACCTTTACCGACCACATGTTTATCATGG
>CALEAR010000354.1 GCA_937943665.1 uncultured Alcanivoracaceae bacterium | reverse complement strand
AAAGGAGATACCGTTTGCTTCATGTTATTGCAGTATGCCCGTGGCTCGCTTGTGCTGAAAATCCCTTGTTTCCAACACCACCACCTTAGTGAGCACGAGTAAGGCGATCAAGTTAGGCACCGCCATTAACCCGTTGAAGGCATCCGAGGCCGCCCATACCGCTTCCAATCCCACCACAGAGCCAGTCATCACCGCGGCCACATAAGCTAACCGATAATAGGGCACGGTTTTTACCCCCCACAAATACACAGCACATTTTTCACCGTAATAACACCAACCTAAAATGGTGGAATAGGCAAAAAACACTATTCCAAAGGAAACAATCCAACCTCCCACGTGGGGCAAAAGGGCATTAAAGCTACGGGTGGTAAGCGCTGCGCCTGTGCCCACAATATCGGGGTGTAATAGTTGCCCAATCACAAGCACCAAGCCCGTGATGCTACATACCACTATGGTATCAATGAAGGTACCTGTCATGGATACCAACGCTTGGCGCACGGGGTGATCTGTTTTAGCAGCGGCAGCAGCAATGGGCGCAGAACCAAGCCCCGCTTCGTTAGAGAAAATACCCCGCGCCACCCCATAGCGAATCACCACCCCAATGGCTCCCCCCGCCGCCGCTTGACCAGTGAATGCATCCCCTAGAATAAGCGCAAACGCTTCACCTAACAGGTGCCAATGGCTAATTAAAATATACAGCCCGCCTGTGACATAAAAGAAAGCCATAAAAGGCACAATAATAGAGGCCGCCCGCGCAATGCTTTTAATACCGCCAATAATTACCATGCCCGTGAGTACAGTGAGTGCTAACCCCGTCTTCCATCCTTCCACATTAAAACTGGCAGCCAATACATCAGCCACTGAGTTAGATTGCACAGAACTACCAATACCAAAAGAGGCCAATACCGCAAACAAGGCAAATGCTACCGCCAAAGGTTTATTCCCCATGCCACGTTCAATGTAATACATGGGCCCACCGGCCATTTCGCCGCGTTCATCTTGAATACGGTACTTCACTGCCAGCACCGCCTCGGCGTATTTTGTGGCCATGCCAAACACAGCGG
>CALEAR010000353.1 GCA_937943665.1 uncultured Alcanivoracaceae bacterium | reverse complement strand
CGTATGAGCCAGGTGATATGTTGGTGCGCTTTGGTGCTGTGCATGTGGCGCCAAACGAAAGTAGTGGTAGCTTGCGCCATAATGGCACCCCACTTACAGGAACTAAAGCCACAGTCAGTGATGATACTCAGTTTGGTATTAGCTTTACTTACTTGATTAACCAACATGTGGGTGTGGAGCTATTAGGCGCTACCCCTTTTAAGCATGAGGTTAAGGTTAAAGGATTAGAAGCTGCAACTGGCTTGCCTGATGGCAAACTGGCCGACGTTAAACATCTTCCACCTACGGTTAGCCTTCAATACTACCCCATGGGCGCTGGCGCCAAATGGCAGCCTTATGTGGGTTTAGGTTTGAACCATACGTTTTTCTTTGATGAGAAACTCACAGGTGAACGGAAAGCAGTTGGCTTCGATAAGCTCAAGCTGAAAAGCTCCACAGGCCTAACAGGACAAGTAGGTATAGATGTTGCCCTCACCGAGCGCGTATTTGTAAACGCCGCCGCTTGGTACATGGGTATTGATACCAAAGCTAGCGCCAAACTAGGTGATAACGACGTCAACGTAGACGTTCAAATCGACCCCATGGTTTACATGCTTGGTCTTGGTTTGAAATTTTAATCAACCCTCATTGGGGTGATTTAGGGCCAGGGATGGCCCTTTTTTATAATAAAAGCTCCCCTTGGGAGCTTTTTGCATCTCGGGGTTTACGATGATTTTGCCACCACCCCGTGACCTTCTGCGCTGACTGCACTACAATCACAGCGCCTTAAGCATAATTTACTTACTAGCTATGCTTATTTTAAGTTGGCTCCATGCATAGGAAGAGCCTGAACATGCTTGCGTTGTTTCTCTTCAGCGTAAGTGAATGACTCCAATAACATCCGCCAGCATTAGGCGATCAAGGAGATATTTACATGAAAGCACCTGTACGTGTAGCAGTGACCGGTGCCGCCGGTCAGATTAGCTATTCCCTACTCTTCCGTATCGCATCAGGCGATATGTTGGGTAAGGATCAACCTGTGATTTTGCAGCTCTTGGAAATTACCCCTGCCCTAGAAGCACTCAAAGGGGTGGCCATGGAGTTGGAAGACTGTGCCTTCCCACTGCTAGCAGGCATTGTACAAACCGATGACCCTAAAGTGGCTTTTAAAGACGCTGAGTACGCACTACTTGTGGGCGCACGCCCCCGTGGGCCCGGCATGGAGCGTAAAGATCTATTAGAAGCTAACGCTGCTATTTTCTCTGAGCAAGGTAAAGCCATTAACGAAGTGGCCAACCCCAACATTAAAGTGCTTGTGGTGGGCAACCCTGCCAACACTAATGCGCTCATCGCTCAGCGTAACGCACCCAATATTAACCCACGTCAGTTCACCGCCATGACCCGCCTAGACCACAACCGTGGCATGGCCCAGCTTGCGAATAAGCTTGGCAAATCCGTGAACGACATTACCCATATGACCATTTGGGGTAACCACTCCTCCACTCAGTACCCTGACCTTCACCACACTAAGGTGAACGGTGAAGCCGCCATTGATCTAGTGGATCAGGATTGGTACGAAAACACCTACATTCCTGAGGTGCAACAGCGCGGTGCTGCCATTATTAAAGCTCGTGGTGCATCTTCTGCTGCCTCCGCAGCCTCTGCTGCAGTGGATCACATGCGCTCTTGGGCCTTAGGCACCGAAGAAGGTGATTGGGTTTCCATGGGTGTATACAGCGATGGTTCCTATGGTATTGAGGAAGGCCTAATTTATTCCTACCCTTGCGTTTGCAAGAACGGTGATTGGGAAATCGTACAAGGCTTAGAAGTGAATGCGTTCTCCCGTGAGCGTATGCAAGCCACGGAGCAAGAACTGAAGGAAGAAAGAGACGCAGTGAGTCACCTACTTCCCTAAAATCAAAGCCCCTGTGAATACAGGGGCTTTTTTATTTACGCCAATAAATTCTCAGGCGATACCACAACGCCATTGTTATCCACGTAAACATAATGGCCAGGTTCAAAGGTTACCCCACCAAAGTTCACAGGAATGTTCAACTGCCCTTCACCGCGGCGCACACTCTTAATGGGCACGCAACCTAAAGTCACCACGCCAAGATCAATAGTGGCAAGCTCATCCACATCGCGGCAAGCGCCATAAATAAGCACACCCTCCCAACCATTCTCCGCGGCGTTGGCAGCAATCATATCGCCAATGAGTGCGTGACGAAGGGAACCGCCCCCATCCACCACTAATACCTTTCCCTTTCCAGGGGTGGCAAGATGCTCCTTAACACGGGAGTTATCCTCAAAGCATTTCACTGTTAC
>CALEAR010000352.1 GCA_937943665.1 uncultured Alcanivoracaceae bacterium | reverse complement strand
TGATTAAAGGCCAACCAATAGGCCTCAATACCGCGCCCATCAGGGGCTAGGCGTGCATCCACGGAGGCAATATTTCTGGCCGCTTGGCGACAATAACGGTACCCCTGCACTTGTGAGGCAGGCACCGCGGGAAAATTGATATTCCATGTGTTAACACCGGCCACTGCTAAACACTGGCGAATGATGTCGCTGCCCAAGGTTTCGCTAGCACTCCAATCAATTATCTGCCTATCGCCATGGAAAGCCTGGCTTAAAGCCACTGCTTTCCAACCCAAATGTGCCGCAGTGAGCGCAGCGCCTATGGTGGCAGAATATTGCACTGCATCACCCACATTGGCTCCTGAGTTCACCCCGCTGATCACTAAATCCGGCGCCCCTCCTTGGTAAAAGTGCGCACTGGCAAACAAAACACAGTCCGCTGGCGTGCCCGATAAGGCATAGCGGTGAGGGCCACACTGGCGTAGACGTAAGGGTTGATGCATGGTAATGCCTTGGGAAAAACCACTGCAATCTTGTTCTGGTGCTAGCACTAACACCTCAGCACCTAAGCCTCGGGCAATGTTTTCAGCCACGGTTAAACCAGGGGCATAAATACCGTCATCATTGGTCACTAAAATTTTTAACATGAAAATCTCATTCCTATTTATGTTGTCTTTTGCAACGCTTGGCTAACGCGCAAAGTATCAAATAAGGCATCCACAAAAGTCTCAGCATGGGCACATAAATCATAGGTCTGCGGCATCAATAGCCAACTGTATAACAATCCAATAATGCTCGATTGCATGTACACCACCGCTTTTTGCATATGTAAAGCTCGAGGCAAATCCCCTGCTTGCTGTGCCAGTGTTAAAATCCGATGGATCCGTTGACCAGAGGTATCAAATATGGCTTGCTGACGCTTAAGTAAGGCTTGATGGTCTTTATTAAACTCACACTTTAGTAGTACCACTTCATAAAATTGTCGATAAGTGGGATCCGTGGCAGCTCGCTTTAACAGCTCCACAAAGTGTTGGCGCAACTTCACCAATGCGGTTTTACCGTTATCTAAGTTCACCTGTTGGAGCAAGGCTTCCAAGGGCAATTGTCGTTTTTCTGACATGGCCTCAAAGAGATCTTGTTTATCTTTGAAATGCCAATAAATAGCGCCTCGGGTAACGCCGGCCTCCTTAGCAATATGGGCTAAGCTTGTATTGGTTACCCCACGAGCATAAAACACCCGTTGTGCTGCTTCTATAATGGCTTCGCGGGTGGCTGCTGCCTGGGCTTTGGTGCGTCGCGCCATAAAGCTCCTCTATTAAGCTTGTTCTTGAACCCATTTTTCCATGGGCAACACTATACATACATGCATGAATGTATGTATAGTTTCCTTCTCTTCTAGTTAACCTAATCTTAACTTCTAGAGTGCATTTTCTATTGTTAACGGTCACAATTGCGACCTTATTTTTTTATTCATTGAGAAGGCTTTATTATGCGTGGCAATATTCACTCCCTTTGGCTAGCTTTTCTTTTAGCGATTACCTTAGGCGCTTGTAGCAGTGAGACTGAGGAAGCAGGCACTCCACCGCCACCAGAGGTTGGGTACCTTACCGTAAAGTCTAAAACCACCACCCTCGAAAACGAGCTACCAGGCCGAACCGCCTCTTTCAAAACCGCTGAGGTACGCCCTCAAGTGAGCGGAATTGTGGAAGAACGCCTATTTGAAGAAGGCGAAATGGTAAAGAAGGGCCAGGCGCTTTACCGCATTGATAAGCGCATTTATGCCGCCCAAGAGGCCACCGCTCGTGCTAACTTAGAGCGTGCTAAAGCGCAACTGAATATTCAAGAAGTACGCCATGAACGCATTACCAAACTCCATGAACGCAATGCGGTAAGCCAGCAAGAATTCGATGAGTCCAAGGCGCAAACCGCTGAGCTCAAAGCACAAGTGGCTGCCTCGCAAGCCGCTTTGGATAATGCACGCATTAATCTGGATTACACCACTGTACGTGCACCCATTGATGGCCAAATTGGTCGCTCTAGCGTTTCTGCCGGGGCCTTAGTCACCGCCAACCAACCCGAGCCCCTGGCCACCATTCGTCAACTAGATCCCATTTATGTGGATATGACGCAATCAGCCACCAAGCTTCGCCAATTACGCCAAGCTATTGCTGAGGGCCAGCTTGATGCCGCTGAAGAAACCGTAACCCTTAAGTTTGAAGATGGCAGCCCCTATAACGAAAAAGGGACCCTACAGTTTGCCGAAGTAGCGGTGAACGAAAATACCGGTTCTGTTACCCTACGCGCCCTCTTCCCCAACCCCGATGGTGTGTTATTACCTGGCATGTATGTTCGCGCCAGTGTGCCTGAAGGAACGGTGGAAAATGCCATTTTAATCCCTCAAAAAGCCCTACGTCGTGACCCGCGCGGCAATGCCTCTGTGTTCTTGCTCGATGAGGATAATAAAGTGCAAGTACAGCCCGTGGTGGCAAACCGAACAGTGGGTAACCAATGGCTTATCTCTGAAGGACTCAAAAACGGCGATCGTCTCATTGTAGATGGCGTACAACGTATTCAGCCTGGTGTTACCACTGAGCCTGTGGAAATCTCCGCTGACGAGAAGGAGGCTAACTAATCCATGGCTAACTTTTTCATTGAAAGACCCATCTTCGCATGGGTTATCGCCATTATTATTATGCTTGCGGGGGTGCTCTCTCTGCCTATTCTACCGGTGGAGCAATACCCCCAGGTGGCGCCTCCAGAGGTAAGTATTAGAGCCACCTACCGTGGTGCTTCTGCGCAAACCGTGGAAGATTCCGTGACCCAGGTTATCGAGCAACAAATGAACGGCTTAGATAACCTGCTGTATATGACCTCAAAAAGTGATTCCTCAGGTTCTGCCTCCACGGTGCTTACATTCGCACCAGGTACAGATCCTGATATTGCCCAGGTACAGGTGCAAAACAAACTCGACCGCGCCATGCCCTTGCTACCACAGCAAGTGCAACAGCTAGGCGTGCAGGTTACAAAATCTTCTGACTCTTTCCTCATGGTGCTTGGTTTTATTTCCACCGATGGCTCCATGGATAAAGCAGATATTGCGGATTACATCGCCACCAATATTCAAGACCCCATTAGCCGTGTACAAGGTGTGGGCCAAACCCAACTCTTTGGTGCGCCCTACGCCATGCGTATTTGGTTGGATGCCACCAAGTTAAATGAGTTTTCGCTCACCCCATCCGATGTGATAGCTGCCATCCAGGAACAAAACCACCACGTGGCCAGTGGTGAGCTTGGCGGCACACCGGCTATTCCGGGCCAGCAACTTAATGCCACTTTAATTGCGCAAACCCAGCTTTCCACGCCAGAGGAGTTTGGCCGCATTTTACTCAAGGTAACCTCTGATGGTTCTAAGGTAACCTTAGCTGACGTGGCAGATATTGCCCTAGGGGCTGAAAACTACTCCATCGAAAGCCGTTTTAATGGCCAACCCTCTAGTGGTTTAGCCATTAACTTAGCCACCGGTGCTAACGCCTTAGAAACCTCCACCTTGGTGCGTGAGCGCATTGCAGAGTTGGAGGAATTCTTTCCCCCTGGCTTGAAAGTGGAATACCCCTATGACACCACTCCTTTCGTGAAGATTTCCATCACGGAAGTGGTATACACCCTAATTGAAGGGATCATTCTGGTGTTCTTGGTAATGTATCTGTTCTTGCAGAACTTCCGAGCCACCCTGATTCCCACCATTGCCGTGCCTGTGGTATTGCTTGGTACCTTGGCTGTGCTTATTGCCTTTGGTTTCACCATTAACACCCTCACCATGTTTGGAATGGTGTTAGCTATTGGTTTGTTAGTGGATGACGCCATTGTGGTAGTGGAAAACGTGGAACGCGTCATGGAGGAGGAAGGGTTACCTCCGAAAGAAGCCACTAAACGCTCCATGAGCCAAATTATTGGCGCCTTGATTGGTATTGCCTTAGTGCTTTCTGCTGTTTTTGTGCCCATGGCCTTCTTCCCCGGTTCCACAGGGGCCATTTACAAACAATTCTCCATTACCATTGTATCGGCCATGGTACTTTCTGTGGTGGTGGCCATTGTATTAACCCCTGCCCTGTGTGCCACCATGCTTAAGCCCATTCCTCAAGGTGGTCGCCCAGAGCCGAAAACCTTCATCGGCCGATTCTTTACCGGTTTCAACCGCTGGTTTGAGCGTACCACACAGAAATACCAAAATTCGGTGGATCACATTCTTAACCGCCGTGGGCGCTACTTGTTAGTGTATGTGGGTATTGTGGCTTTATTGGCGTTGGTGTTTATGCGCCTCCCCTCTGCTTTCCTCCCAGAGGAAGATCAGGGAATTATGCTTGCCATGGTACAACTACCCTCGGGTAGCACTCAGGAGCAAACCTTAGAAGTGATCAAAAAAATGGAGAAATACTATCGCGAAGAAGAAAGCGATGTGGTGGAATCCATTTTTGCTGTGGCAGGGTTTAGCTTCGCTGGCCGTGGGCAAAACACGGGGATGGCCTTTATTCGTTTGAAGGATTGGAGTGAACGTGATCTCTCTAAAGATGGTGTTCAGCACGTAATCCAACGTTCCATGGCTAACTTCAGCAACATTCGCGAAGCCTTTATCTTTGCTTTGAACCCTCCCGCCATCCCAGCCTTGGGTATTTCTAGTGGCTTTAATATGCAGCTACAGGATCGTGGGGGTGTAGGCCATGAGGCTCTCACAGAGGCAGCCCAACAATTACTTCAAATGGCCAATGAGCATGAAGGTTTAGTGGATGTGCGGCAAAATGGTCAGCCGGATAACACTCAATATCAGCTGCTCATTGATCAAGAAAAAGCACGCGCCCTTGGGGTGAGCATTAACGATATTAACAACACCCTTTCCATTGCCTGGGGCTCTAACTACGTGAACGATTTCGTGGATAGAGGCCGTGTGAAGAAAGTTTACGTTCAGGCGGCAGCGGATTACCGCATGGTGCCGGAGGATATTCACAAATGGTATGTGCGAAACAACCAGGGTGAAATGGTGCCCTTCTCTGCCTTTGCTAGCGGTGAGTGGACCTCTGGTCCTCAACAGGTGGAACGCTTTAACGGCGTGCCCTCCATTAACATTCAGGGTAGTGCGGCACCGGGCTACAGTACCGGTGATGCGATGACCATTATGGAATCCTTGGCGGAGCAGTTACCTGCAGGCTTTGGTTATGAGTGGACAGGCCTCTCTTATCAAGAGAAGCAATCCGGTAGCCAAGCGCCCTTGCTATATGTGCTTTCCATGCTAGTGGTCTTGCTTTGCTTAGCAGCATTGTATGAGAGTTGGTCTATCCCCTTCTCTGTTATGTTAGTGGTTCCTCTTGGGGTGCTTGGTGCCGTACTCGGTGCCTACTTCCGTGATCTCAACAATGACGTCTTCTTCCAAGTGGGGCTATTAACCACTATTGGCCTCTCAGCGAAAAACGCTATTTTGATTGCGGAGTTTGCGCAGGACTTGGAGGCAGAAGGTCGTGGCCTAGTGAACGCCACCCTAGAAGCTGTACGCATGCGTTTGCGCCCCATTCTCATGACCTCCTTAGCCTTTATGTTCGGGGTTACCCCACTGATGCTTAGCACAGGCGCAGGTTCTGGCGCGCGTAACGCCATCGGTACTGGGGTATTTGGCGGTATGTTGGCGGCCACTGTGTTGGCTATCTTCTTCATCCCCCTCTTCTATGTGGTGGTGAGAAAGCTTTCTGGCGTGCCCTTATATAACAAAGACACCCCTGAAGCCAACACCTAATAACCCACTAAGGGCCTTATCAGCCCCCAAAGCATCTTGCTTTGGGGGCTTTTTTATACTTGCCAACGGCGTCATAAATAACGCACAGTAAACAGATCGGAAGAGCACACGTCTGAACTCCAGTC
>CALEAR010000351.1 GCA_937943665.1 uncultured Alcanivoracaceae bacterium | reverse complement strand
TAACGTTGCAGCAAGAGCGTGGCCAAGCGGAGGCCACACAGCAGCTCGCTTCCTTAGAAGAGGAGCAAGCACGCTTAGCAGAGCGCTTACAAGAGTTAGAGCCTAAAGATGCTGAATTTTGGCGCATTGAAGAAGCCGCTGAATTGGTGACGCAAGCAGAACAGCGCTTAGTACTTACAAAAGACGGTGATGCAGCATTACGCTTGTTACAACGGGCCGATGCTTTACTGTCGAAAGAGTTACATAGCTCAGTGCTGCCATTGCGTGAACAACTTCTCGATGGCATTAAAGCCATGGAGGCGTTTGTGGATTATGATTTCACTGGCCCGTGGTTGAAACTGAAACAGTGGGAAGCCCAAAGCGAAGCCTTGCCCCTGCGCAACCGTGAAAAACAGGTGGCCATTCCTGAAGGGGAGGCCTCTGAGCACTGGTGGGAGCGTGTGATGTCCCACTTGCCGGTGGAGGTGCGCAAACCACAAACAGATTTAGATGTACCTCTTACAGAAGAGGCAGAGTTGCTTGCTAAAACATTATTGCGCGGTGCTATGCAAGAGGCACGGTTAGGCTTGTTGCAGCAGCAAAAAGCCATTTACCAAAGTGGCTTAGATACCGCTAAACAAACCTTGGAGTATTACTACCGCACAGAAAACAGCCAGGTGAAGCAGGCCTTAAAAGAACTAGAAGCCTTGCGTGAAGCGGATGTGGCGGTGAACCCGCCGGAGCTTTCAGCCTTAGTGAGTGCTTTCCGTGAGGCGGCTAAACGAGGTAGCCTCTAATGAAACGCACCTTATTCACCTTAATCTTCGTATTAGTGGCTGCCTTAGGGCTAGGAACCTTGCTGCTCAAGGATGGTGGCTATGTGCTGGTGTATTTTGCGGGCTGGGAGCTAGAAACCTCCTTGGTGTTTGCTCTGTTGGTGTTATTGGCACTGGCGGCCTTGGGCAGTTTTGTGCTGTTGGTATTTCAGCCCTTAACACGTTTGTTGGCACCAAGTTATTGGGAGCAGCGACGCCAAGATAAAGCCCATACATCATTGCTGCGCTCTGCCACTGCCGCCTTAATGAAGGGGCAGTGGGAAAAGGCCAGCCAGCGTTTTGCCAAGGCGAGCGAGCATAGCCAATGGCCTACTCCAGCGTTATTAGGTGCAGCCATTGCTGAGCGCCGCAAGGGGGATATGGCTGCGCACTATGAGTGGCTAGAAAAAGCCGCGCAGCAGCGCCAAGGGAAAACCTTAACCTTATTTAGCCGTGCCTTGTTTGCTTTACTTGATGGTGCTCCAGCTAAAGCGAAAGCCTTATTGGAGCCTCAACGTAAATCACAAGGCAAAAATCCATGGTTTTTAGCCCTATTGGCAGAGGCGTACTTTCATAATGAGGATTGGCACGCTTACACCGAGCTAGTGCCACAGTTACTGAGTTATGACGCGGGCTGGCAGGTGCAGGAGCGCGCGCGCCAAGCTTGGGGCGAACGGTTGCACAGAGCCGCTCAAACCTCGCAAAAAGACCAGGAAGATAAGCGTCGCCATGTGCGTGCTCAATGGCAACATATGCCTAAAGCACTGCAACAAGATACACAGCTGTTATTACAATATTGTGGCTATTTAGTGCAGCTAGGAGGAGGTAAAGAGGCTTTTACACTTATTCGTGAGGCCATGGCGCAGCAATGGCGTGAGGGCTTACTGCCTGTGCTTACGGCCATTGATGGTAAACAAGTGAGTCTCACGGATCGCCTTGCGGTGCTTGAAGGGTGGTTGAAGGATAGGCCAGGCAACACAGATGTGCTTCTTTGCTTAGCGCAGGTGGCCATGCAGGAGCCAGAGTACCTAAACAGTGCTGAAGAGTGGCTGCGCCAGTGTAAGCCTGAGCCGAGGGTACTGCGTGCCTTGGCACAATGTTACCAACGTCAAGGTTTGCATGAGCAGGCCAATCAAGCCTTGTGGCAATGGCATGAGAGCCTGCAACCGCCCCTGTAAGCGTACTTAGTTATCTCGAGGTGCGTAATCGAACACATCTGAGTGAATGTGTTCAGGGTCGAAACCGGCTGCCACGAGGGCATCAAACACATGCCAAGCCATTTCTGGGGAGCCAGCCACCAAGCACAAGGGGGATTGTGCTGGGGCGGGCGCCGCTAATACTGCCTCGTGCACTAACCCCTGTGCAAAACCCTCTCGTTGTTCATGGGAAAGCACAGGGGTGTAGCTAAGCTTACCTTGAGCTGCCCATTCAGCGGCCAAAGGGTGTAAATACAACCCTTCAGCATCATGGGCGCCCCAAAATAAATGCAGCGGGCGCTGCGGATCCTTCTCTAACACGTCTTCGATAATGGCCTTGGCTTGCGCAAAACCCGTAGAGCCGCAAATGAGCCATAAGGGGCGTTCGTTATTAAACCGTTGTAAATGACGCTCTCCAAGAGGCAGCTTAACGGTGACCACACTTTCCTTGGCGAGATACTCAATAATCTTTTGTGCGTTGTTGTTGGCGCTATCGTGGCGAATATGTAGTTCGAGCTGGCGGCCACGGGGAGCGTTGGCAATGGAGTAGGCGTATTCTTCTCCCTGTATCACCAATAAGAGGTATTGGCCAGGGTGCCAGGTAACAGGGCGGCCAGCGGGCAGTTCTAATAGTGCGCGGCTAATGGTGGCGCTTAAAGGGGTAAGCGCTTTAATACGACAAGCTTTGGTAACCAAGGGGAGTTGCCCCGGGGCAGTGGTGTTTGGCACGTGAACAGTACAATCCTCTAATGGTTGGGCCACACAGATGAGTAGATTTTTCGAGGCCTCTGTGTGGGCATCAACAATTTGGCCTGAACGGGCTAGCTTAACACGGCCCGAGAGTAATTTGCCCATGCAACGCTCGCAATTACCATTGCGGCACGCATGAGGAAACCCAAAACCGGCTTCTCGGCCCACCGATAATAGGGTTTGGTGTGCTGAGCCTGGGAAGGCTCCCACGCCCAGCACTGTAATGCTGTGTTTTGCCAAATTACACAGCGCTGCAAATGAACAAGGCGGCAATACTGGCCATACCCACAAACCATACTAAGGAGCGGAGTAGGGCTTGATCTGCCACGTAGCAAATCCCGTAAATCAGGCGAGATACCACAAACACAATGGCTAAGGTATCAATGCTGCTTTGGGCTAAGGTACTCACTTGATGCGCAATAATCACTGCGGCCAAGAAGGCAGGAGTTACCTCGAAGCTGTTTTGCTGAGCCCAGTTAGCGCGTTGGCTAGCGCCTGAAAGCGAGTTAAGAAATTCTCGTGGGTTGTGGTTATGTTTTAAGGTAAAGCCACCGCCGATTTTGGCAATACCGGTGAATAAATAAGGCAGAAAAATGGCCACTAAGGCGCACCAATAGGCTGTTGTCATCGTTAGGCTCCTGTTGTTATTACTATGGGGAGCCCCCAGAAAGCTGGGGGCGGTTGTTAGCATGCCATAAGATGATGAGGTTTAGCGACGCAACTGCTTCACATCGCGGGCGGCGCCACGGTCGGCACTAGTGGTTAGTGCGGCATAAGCCTGCAATGCGGCTGAAACACGACGTTGACGCATTTCAGTGGGCTGCCAAGCGAGTGTGCCGCGGGCTTCCATTTTTTCGCGACGTGCCTTCAGTTCTTCATCACTAATGGCAAGATGAATGCGACGGTTGGGAATATCAATTTCTATGGTATCTCCTTCCTCCACCAAGGCAATATTGCCTCCTTCTGCGGCTTCGGGGGAGGCATGGCCAATGGATAAGCCACTAGTACCACCGGAGAAACGGCCATCGGTTAGTAGGGCACATTTTGCCCCTAGCCCTTTGGATTTGAGATAGCTGGTGGGGTAGAGCATTTCTTGCATGCCGGGGCCACCTTTGGGGCCTTCGTAGCGGATCACCACCACATCGCCCGGTACAATGGCGTCGCCAAGAATGGCGCGCACTGCGGAATCTTGGCTTTCAAACACACGGGCACGGCCAGTGAAGGTGAGAATGGATTCATCCACCCCTGCGGTTTTCACAATGCAGCCACGCTCGGCAATGTTGCCGTAAAGTACCGCCAAACCACCGTCTTTGCTGTAGGCGTGTTCCACACTGCGGATACAGCCTTTCTCACGATCGGTATCTAGGGAGGGCCAACGGGTGTTTTGGCTAAAGGCGGTTTGTGTGGGAATGCCGGCGGGGCCAGCGCTGTAAAGGGTGCGTACCGCTTCACTGGGGTTTTGGGTAAGGTCGTGCTTATCAATGGCCTCACCAATGGTACAGCCATATACAGTGGGGTTGTCGCGGTGAATTAAACCGGCCTTATTGAGCTCAGCAAGCACGTTGAGTACGCCACCGGCACGGTGGAAATCTTCCATGTGGTATTCCTGTGTGGCCGGCGCAAGCTTAGATAAGCAGGGCACCACGCGGGAAAGGCGGTCCATGTCGTCCATGGTGAAATCCACTTCGCCCTCAATGGCCGCTGCTAACAGGTGCAACACCGTGTTGGTGGAGCCGCCCATGGCAATATCTAGCGCCATGGCGTTTTCAAAGGCATTAAAGTTGGCAATGCTACGAGGCAATACAGAATCATCGTTTTGCTCGTAATACCGTTTGGTGATTTCCACAATGGTGCGGCCCGCCTCCTTAAACAGCGCCTCTCGATCAGCATGGGT
>CALEAR010000350.1 GCA_937943665.1 uncultured Alcanivoracaceae bacterium | reverse complement strand
CTGCAGATTTCCCAGTGCACTGCCGACCTTGGCCAGGTTGTCCGTTATCTGCTTTATAAAAACCTTGGTAGCGATAATCAATTAAGGTATTTAAGTTATGGTCTGCTTCAATCCAAACACTGCCGCCGTGGCCACCATCACCACCGTCTGGCCCACCAAACTCAATAAACTTTTCACGGCGGAAACTTAAACACCCATTACCACCGTTACCCGCTTGCACGCGAATCGATGCTTCATCAACGAACTTCATTGCTGTGCCCTTGCCTATACAGGCCAATTCTTCATTTAACGCTCATCATAAAACAAAAAAGCCCCGTCCGGATATCTCCGGCGGGGCTTTCACACTGAGCTGTTTTTAAGCGACAGGCTCAATCGTAACGTATTTACGATTATGTGGACCTTTCACTTCAAACTTCACTCGGCCTGCGGCCGTAGCAAAAATCGTGTGATCGCGGCCTAAACCTGTGTTTTCGCCAGAGTGGAACTGAGTACCGCGCTGACGCACAATGATTTCGCCCGCTTTTACTAGCTGGCCGCCGAAACGTTTGACGCCTAAGCGTTTACTTTCCGAATCGCGACCGTTTCGAGTACTACCACCTGCTTTTTTCGTTGCCATCTTCTTTAATCCTCGCTGCTTGTGTTAGTTAGCCGGCGATTCCGGTAATTTTTACTTCAGTGAACCACTGACGGTGGCCCTGTGTGGTACGGGAATGCTTACGACGACGTAGCTTTACAATACGGATTTTCTTGTGACGACCCTGAGCCACCACTTCCGCGCTAACTTTAGCACCCTCTACCAGCGGCTGGCCAATCTTAATGTCATCGCCATTTGCCACAAGTAACACTTCATCGAACTCGAGTGTTTCACCCACACCCACTTCGATTTTCTCAATGCGCAACACATCGCCTTCTTCAACGCGATACTGTTTGCCACCGGTTTTGATGACTGCGTACATAAAAATCTCTCTTACTTTAACGTCGTGGTGGCGGCCTTAAAGCACTTTGAGCCACTTTGACACACATAGGAAAACGGGCTATGCCCAATAAGGTGCGAAAGTATACGACATTGCCCGCTTGACAACAAGCATTCTGTGCTTTTTTGCAGCGAAGGTTTGGCGTTAATAGTGTTATCCACTACACTCAAGCTCTGCCACTGGCATTAGCTGCGTTCTTGGCTTCAGATTCTTCATCTGCCTTTACATATTTGGGAATTACCCTATGGATTTCAAAGAAATTACTGCCGTGGTTGCCGATGATTTTAATGCTGTTGATGCATATATTCGGCATCACCTAGATACCAATGTCCCCCTGATTCGTGAAATTGGCGAACACATTATCAGCGGAGGCGGCAAACGTTTACGCCCTTTAGTGGGTTTATTGTGCGCCCGCGCTTATGGTTACACAGGCTCACAACACATTGATATTGCAGCTATTATTGAGTTTTTGCACACCGCCACCCTGCTTCATGATGACGTGGTGGATGAATCAGACATGCGCCGTGGCCGCCCCACCGCCAATGCTGTTTGGGGTAATGCGGCTAGCGTACTCGTGGGAGATTTCCTAATTTCTCGCGCCTTTGAGTTGTTGGTGAAAATTCGCAACTTTCATGTGCTTGATATTCTATCGGCGAGCACCAATGTGATTTCGGAAGGTGAGGTACTGCAACTGCTTAATAGCCGCAACCCGAGCACCACTGAAGAACAATACATGCGCGTAATTCATCACAAAACCGCTAAAATGTTTGAATCCGCCGCCGAAACTGGCGCCGTACTCATGGCCAAGGACGAACAGGAAGTTGCCCATATTCGCGCCACCCTAGGGGCCTACGGCCGCCATCTTGGGATTGCCTTCCAACTCATCGATGATGTGCTTGATTACACCGGCGATGAGGCATTGCTAGGCAAAAATGTAGGCGATGATTTAGCCGAAGGAAAACCCACATTGCCACTGATTTACGCCATGCGTAACGGCACACCAGAACAAGCGGAACTCATTCGCCAGGCCATCCTCAAAGGAGATGTTAGTAAGCTCGATGCCATTATCGACATAGTGCAAGCGGTGGGCGGTTTAACCTACACCGAAGAAGTGGCCAAACAGCAAACCAAATTAGCCATTAGCGCACTAGATCAGCTGGTTGAAAGCCCTTATAAAACAGCCTTAATCCAATTGGCCCACCAAGCCAGCAAGAGGAAGCATTAACCATGCCCAACACCTTGTTTTATCGCGTTTTTCTACTCACTGTGATGGCCCTATTTCTGCCTAGCTGTGCCTTAAGCCCGCAAGGCATTGATATACAGCCCACACCTGAGGTGGAATACAGTGCTTTTGGTGGCAATGCGCCCGTTGCGGTGCAAGTGCGTGATGAACGCCCTGAGGACCACTTAGGCAGCCGTGGTGGCGCTTACCCCGATACTAGCCTGCTTATGGTTAACAATGATTTGCCCAAGGAAATATACGACGCTGTTACCAAGGGGCTCCACCAGCAGGGATTCAACGTCCTAAATCCTGGAAACAAGGCACGCCGCCTCACTTTATACGTGGATGAATTGCGGTATACGCCCGCCGAAGGGACAGTGGTGAATGGTGTCACCGTGGATGTGCGCCTACGCGCAGAGGTTCAGGAAGGCAGCCAATTGATCTATCGCAATCGCTACCACAGTGAAACAGAACACAAAATGCCTTTTACCCCTTCCACTGGCAAGAACCAAACGCTCATTAACCAAGAGCTCACCCGCACCTTGGAGCGTTTGCTGAAGGATGAAAAGCTACTTTCAGCGTTGAAGGATGGGAAATCTTAAAGCGTTTTATCGTAATGGCTTAAGCGCTCACGCAGGGCGCTAAGCCAACTAGGCTGCTCACCCGCTGGCCAAGGAAGCGCCTCACCCACGCCCCAAACAGGCCCTGGCCAAGCTTCATCGTCATCAAACCTTGCCACCACATGCACATGCAACTGCGGCACCTGATTGCCTAAGGCCCCAATATTTATTTTGTGCGCGCCAGTTAAAGTCTGTAAATGTTTAGCGCAGCGGTTCACCACTTTAAGCAAATAGTATTGCTGCTCTTCGTTGAGCTCATGCCATTCCGATATATTTTCAACCTTTGGCACTACAACAATCCAAGGAAAGCGTTGATCATTCATCCAACGCAACCAAGCATGGGGGGTCTCGCCAATGGCGTGGGTATCGTTGGCCAAACGCTCATGCAAATCTGCCATCTACTTCTCCTTACACTGGGCCTTTACCATATCGCCCTGTTCAAACCTTCTGAGCACTTGCTTGCCACAGGCCACAACACTGACAATTATCATAAACAATAAATGTCAGCTTAAGCCATTTTATTGCATCCTCTTCCCATGGCTTTGCTGTCGTAAGGCTAAAAATGCAATAACTCCCAATAACCTTCGTTCAATCTATTGCATAGCACCCAAAAATTACCAATAGTGATGTAACAACAAAGGGGGTTGGGAAATGAAACAACAGAACGTGATCACCATTCGCGAAAAGCGGCCTAAGGCGGCCTTAGCACACCTACGCCGCATCACAGGCCTACACTTCCACAGCCTACCGGAATCCTTAGTAAACCCAACACCGGCGCCGTCCTCTGCGCCCAACAAGGACGCTACCTCCACTAAAGTGGTTACCCTCACCGGCGACCGCCAAGTGGGTTAATAGGCAGACACCAGCTTACGCTGCGTCCCTTGTTTTTCCATTGCATCCTGCAAGTACAGTTCATCCACTGAAAAACGCGCCGCCGCATTTGGGGTTTTCAGTACCACGGCCATGGTGCTAGCCTTACCTTGAAACTCCAAGGTTACGCGGTTTGAAAGCAATAAAGCCCCAGAGCCTGATGAATAGCCAGAATCCACCACCACTTGCTGCAGCCCCCGCGCATCCTTGTACGTAACTGCAAGGGTGTAGGTACCCTCACCACTCATCACATTAATCCAACCCGCCACATTGTATTGCGCCTTCCACTGCCGCGCGGGCTTTTTCGTGCCTAGCCAAATACGCTCCGGCACCTCTGCAATTTGGTGTACTGTCATAACTCACCTCATATTAACAACGTGGGAGATTATAAAGAGCAATGCTCCCCACTACTGTGTTTTGCGTCTCGATGCTGACCCTAGCTCCTTAAAAGAGTTCCCCATCTTGGTGTTTTATTGTCCAACAGCATAAATGCTCTTACTGAACAAAACCCATACCCTTGCTGACGCACATCATTGAAGTTGCAATCTCCAACCAATCAAGGAATCAATTCATGGTAGAAATTATCTCGCAGCAAGAGATCCAAGCTAAAATTAGCCAAATGGTTGAGCGCGCCAAGGGAATGAGCCGCAATGCTTATTTCGTTGGAGTTGGCGCCCTTTCTCGCGCTGAAGAAACAGCGCAAACCTTATTCGAAGAATACGCGAATGTAGGTGCAAAAAGCTTAGGTGAAGACGCCGAAGAAAAACCCAAGGCCCTCTTGGCCGGCTATGGTTTTTTAAGCACCTTAAAGACCTTACAAGCCCAATTCCCTGGCCAACCACAAGCCATGTACGAACGCTGGGTTGAAATCGGACAAGAAAAAGCACAAAACGCCGCCAATATGAATGAGTTATTACTGGCAGCCGTTGGTGCCGGTTATCTCGCCAAAGAAGAAAGCGAGAAACTCATTAATGAGCTTTTAGCTGCGGGTGAAAAGCGTAGCGCTTAATACCATGCAGCCCGAGCCAGCACCTTACCCTCCTGAGGTGCTTGGCTCACCCTAATGTATCACCACCTCTTCGCCCAAAAACACAGAAGCTTCATCTTCTTGCTGTGTCACTGGGCCGTCCTCTGAAACAGTAAACTGCTGATGCTCCACAAGCTGCACCGTGTAGGAGTACAAGGTTTCCATAAACTCCTGAGCTCCGGCAGAATCTGCGTAATGCTCTGCTTCCTTTTTCGAACGCCACTGCTGCCACAATACTAAGCAGCCTGGCCGTTCCGCCTGCAGGTACACTTCATAAGCTAAGCAGCCCTCTTCTCCCATGGTGGCGAAGGCCGCATCACGCGCCAAATCCACCACCTCTTCAAGGTGCTGCATTTTCACTGACAAAGTGGTTTTGAGAATAATCACGCTATTTCCATCGCCATTAATTAAAAGTGATGCGCACCATAGCATAAGGCACACTTTTACGCAGAACACTTTCGCAGGACGGCCTTCGCCGCCATGCTAATCGCCATCACTATTGGTGCTGTTCCACCGCGCGTTGCAGTTCCTCAGAAGGTGGACGGCGCCCATCAAAAAGTTCATCCATATTCGTGGGCAAAGTATGAGGAACCAGACGTTTTAGCTCCCCTTTCCTATCCACGGTAAACTGCAAGGCCGTTACCCCTAGGTAGCGTTGCTGTGTGAGCTCTGCCAAACGACGGTTATCTGCCAAAATGGTGGGCCGTAAGAAGACAATAAGATTACGTTTTTCTTTCACATCAGTGGTAGAGCGGAACAAGGCGCCAAGCACTGGAATGCTGCCTAAAATGGGCACCTTTTGTACTGTTTTACGTACATCATCTTGAATCAATCCGCCTAATACTATGGTTTCACCATCATCAGCCAATACCGTGGTATTTATGGAGCGCTTGCTAGTGATGAGGTCCACCGCCGCTGAGGCACCCGATTGCACCGCGGAGGCCTCTTGCTCCAACACGAGCCGCACGGTTCTATCCCCTGCCACTGTGGGAGTCACAGTGAGTGTAATACCCACATCCTCACGCTGAATGGTTTGGAAAGGGTTAGAAGTCCCCCCAGTGTTAGCATTGGTGTGCTGCCCGGTAACAAAAGGCACATTCTGACCCACAATAATAGAGGCCTCTTGGTTATCTAAGGTCAAAATACTGGGGGTGGATAACAGGTTCACATCAGTTTCTGTGGATAACGCCTGTAAAAAGCCTCCCCAACGTAAGTTTCCACGGCTATCTAATTCGCCACCACCGATGGTAGCACCATCACCAATTTCAGGAGGGCTATTGCCTAGGACACTACGCACCACATCATTTACACTCATACCCACATTAGAAAAGCTGGTGCCGCCATAACCATGTTGAGAATTGCCCCCAGCCCACTGAAAACCTAGATCCAGACCTTTCTCGCCACCCACTTCCACAATGGCAGCTTCAATTAAAATTTGCGCGCGACGTACATCCAGCTGCTTCACAATGCTTTTAACCTCCTGCATAACCAGGGGTTCTGCTCGTATTACCAAAGAGTTAGTGGAAGTATCTGGCTGAATAAAAGCACGTTTTTTACCGGTATTCTGGCCTTCGCCTTCACTATCCGCATCAATAAAGCCTTTAAGCAACTCAGCCATTTGTTCCGCATCTGCATGGCTTAAACGGATCACTTGCACAGAGCCCGTTTGGCTTGGGGGCACATCCATTTCTCGAATGAGCTCCACCACCTTAGCTCGACTCTTCGAATCCCCCCGTACTAACAAACGGTTCGTTCTTTCATCGGCCACCACACTCAAACGGCCCTCACGGCTTGATTTACCACTGCTGCCACCGCCTTCAGGCACCATGGCCTCAATCAGTTTTAATACATCCGCTGCCCACGCATGCTGCAAAGCTACCACTTGCACCTCTTCCGCTTCCGAGCCATCTAAATGTGCAATGATGGTTTCTAAGCGGCGAATATTATTAGCATGATCACTCACAATTAAGGCATTGGCACTAGAAACCGCCGCAAGATGGCCATACTGAGGCACCAAAGGACGCAGCACAGGCACCAGCTCGGATACGGGGGAATTTTCCACCACAATCACTCGCGTGATGAGTTCCTCGCCATCATCGGCTCCCCGCTCTGTTAAGGGTAAATTGCTTTGTTTTGCGGAGGTATTAGGCACAATTTTAATCACATCCCCCGAGGGCACCGCCGCATAGCCATGCACCTGCAGCACGGCCAAAAACAGCTCGTACACTTCTTTAGCTGTGAGAGGATGGCGTGAAACCACTGTCACATCGCGGGCTCTTACCCTTGGATCCACCACAAAGTTTTTGCCCGTCATTTCCGCCACTTTTTCAATAAAGGCCTGGATCTCCGCATTGCGGATATTCACCGTCCACGCCTTTTCATCTTCCTGAGCCCATGTGGTGGGGGAAACACTGATTAAGCAAGCGGCAACCAAAACGGCGAGTAGCCAGCGAGGCACTTGTCTTATCATTTTCATGCCCATGGCGGA
>CALEAR010000349.1 GCA_937943665.1 uncultured Alcanivoracaceae bacterium | reverse complement strand
GTGCTTGCGGTGAGTTAGCCAAGGTCCTGCTCCTGTCCGAATCTTGTTCGAAAATTGTGGTTAATAACGAGTGTGAAATGCCTCACACCTCACGGGCCCTATAACTTGGCCCTTATAAGACGCGCAACTATGCCAATGTCAGCTGCAATTGTCAACGCTTCACTGGCCGTTTGTTCTTACATTGGGTACGCTTTGGCAGATTTTTTACGGGATGAACTCATGGAAAGCGCAAAAAAACAAGCAGATACAGAGAAAGAAAAGGGCGGTTTATTAGCCTCGGCTGCGGTGGTGAGCGCCATGACGCTGTTATCTCGCATCATGGGTTTGGTGCGTGATGTGGTGCTGGCACGATTTTTAGGTGTTTCTGCGGGCACTGATGCGTTCTTTGTGGCCTTTCGCATTCCCAACTTTTTGCGACGCTTATTTGCTGAAGGGGCTTTTAACCAAGCGTTTGTGCCAGTGCTTAGCGAATATAAGAACGCAGGCTCCAAGGCAGCGGCCAAAGCCTTAATTGATCGCGTGGCGGGTACCTTAGGATTTACACTGCTGTTAGTTACCTTGCTTGGTGTGGCGGGGGCTTCTTATCTCATCATGTTGTTTGCCCCAGGGTTTGGTAATGATCCCTTCAAACAAGCTTTAGCCACAGAAATGTTACGTATTACCTTCCCCTATTTGTTTTTTATTGCTTTAACTGCCTTTGCCGGCAGCATATTAAACACTTGGGGGCGTTTTGCAGTACCGGCCTTTACTCCAGTATTACTGGATGTTTGTTTAATTGTTGCTGCATTAGTGGTGGCGCCCATGTTCGCGAGCGAGCGTATGGCGGTGGCGTTAGCGTGGGGGGTGCTAGCGGCGGGTATGGCGCAGCTGATGTTGCAAATTCCTTTTTTGGCGCGGTTGGGGCTTATGCCCATGCCCAGGGTGGCCTTTAAAGATCCAGGCGTTAAAAAGATCATGGCGTTAATGGCTCCAGCGTTATTTGGGGTTTCTGTGAGTCAAATTAATTTATTGTTAGACACTGTGTTGGCGTCCTTATTAGAAACTGGCAGTGTAACTTGGTTGTACTACTCTGATCGATTAATGGAGCTGCCCCTAGGGCTCTTTGCCATTGCCATTAGTACGGTGATTTTGCCGAGTCTTTCGAAGAACTATGCCACTCAAACAGCACAGGAATTCTCCCGCACCATGGATTGGGGGGTGCGGTTAGTGGTGTTATTGGCGGTGCCGGCGGCGGTGGCTTTAATGGTGCTTGCAAAGGTACTGTTGGCCTCCTTGTTCTTTTATGGTGAGTTTAGTCTCGCAGATGTGGAGCAATCTGCCAAAGCGTTACAGGCTTACTCCTTGGGCTTGCTCGCTTTTATGCTGATTAAAGTGTTGGCTCCTGGCTTCTTTGCCAGGCAAGATACGAAAACCCCAGTGCGTATTGGTATTATTGCCATGGTGGCGAACATGGTGTTTAACCTGCTATTGGTTTGGCATTATCGTCATGTGGGACTAGCCTTGGCCACAGCCTTATCCGCTTGGCTGAACGCAGGTATGTTGTGGCGTGGCTTGCGCAGTGAGGGCGTGTATCAGCCCAGTGCGCAGTGGCGTTTTTTATTGCCTCGCTTAGGGCTGGCGGTGGCCTTGATGGCTGTGGTGATCTACAGTTTCTCTCAGCAAACACAGGTGTGGTTCGAGGGGGGCGTGATGCATCGTGCCCTTATGTTATGTGCGTTAGTACTTAGTGGTGGTGCCACTTATGTGGGGGTGTTGCTGCTCTTAGGGGTGCGCTTGCAGCATTTGCGTCGTTAACCCATCCTCGTGGTTCTCATGGATGAAAAACACCCGTTTTATCCCTATAATCCATTGCTTTGCTATGCGCTAGGAAAACCATGCAGCTGATTCGCGGACTTCATAACTTCACAGCTCAAGAGACAAGCCCTTGTGTGCTCACCATTGGTAATTTTGATGGTGTGCACTTAGGGCATCAGCGTATATTGGCGCGTGTGAAGGAAAAGGCGCGAACAGAACAGCGGGTGAGCTCAGTGATGGTGTTCGAGCCGCAGCCCTTGGAATGGTTTAAGCCAGATGCCGCCCCGCCGCGTATTATGTCGCTGCGGGATAAACTCACAGCACTGCGCCAACATG
>CALEAR010000348.1 GCA_937943665.1 uncultured Alcanivoracaceae bacterium | reverse complement strand
CTCCCCTTAGGTGCTCTTACCCAGGGGCTAGCAGGGCAACAGCTCGCCGAAATGCAAACCCTTAAAGAAGCAGGCTGCATTGGCGTGAGTAACGCCGGCTACCCTGTGGCCAACGCGCTGATTTTAAAACGCAGCTTAGAATACGCCGCCACCTTTGATATTCCCGTGATGTTCCGCCCTCAAGATGCCTCCTTAAGCCAAGGCGGTTGCGCCCACGATGGCCACGTGGCCACTCACTTGGGCTTGCCTGGCATCCCCTCCGTGGCAGAACGTTTGGATATGGCCCGTATTTTGCATTTAGTGGAGCACACGGGTGTCCGTGCCCACTTCTTCCAACTGAGTACTCAGGAAGCGGTGGAGCTGCTACGCCAAGCAAAAGCTAAAGGTCTTCCTATTACGGCGGATGTGTGTGTGCATCATTTGCTCTTAGATGAAAGCGCCGTGGAACACTTTAATAGCCAGTGCCGCATTGATCCGCCCCTACGCAGCCAGCAAGATCGCCAAGCCTTGGTGGAAGCCGTGGCCGATGGCACCATCGATGCCATTTGCTCACAGCACAAGCCCTTAGGCAGCTCAGCCAAATTAGCCCCCTTCCCCGCCACTAAACCAGGGATTTCTGGCCTTGAAACCCTATTGCCGTTGGTGATGAAACTGGTGAATGAGGGCGCTCTTCCCCTTTCACGGGCGCTGGATGCCTTAACCCGAGCTCCTGCTGCCTGCTTAGGCATTAATGCCGGCCATTTAGAGGCGGGCCGCCGCGCCAATATTTGCCTCATTGAGCCAGAGGGCACACGCCTACCACGAGCACAATGGCAATCCGCCGGCCAAAACAGCCCCTGGATAGATACTGAACTGCCCAGCAAACAAGTACTCACCATCACCGATGGGCGCATCACCTGGGGTGAAGAAAACCTCTCCTCCTGAATTAATGGCCCTGCTTCACCTTGCGCTGCAACATGCTAGCCAGCTGCAAGGTAACAGGGCCGCTGTAATCCCCCTCTGTTAGCACCAGGTACAAATCTCCATAACGCTCTGGACTATCCGCCAGTGGTAACGGTTGCAACTGCCCACGGGCTAGCTCTTGGCGAATTTTTTCTGCAGGGTACCAAGCAAACCCGTACCCTTGGGTGCAGGCCGCAATGGAGGTGCTCATATGGCTGAAGGTCCAACGCTTTTCCGCCCCTAGCCAGCCCTTGCTAGCTTTGCGTTCTTGGCCAGAATCACGCACCACCAACTGCCGGTGCTCGGTTAAATGGTTTAGGGTAATTTCCCCTACCTCTTGTGCTAAACGGTGCAAAGGGTGTTGCGGAGCCGCCACCAATAAAAAATGGCTACGCAGCAAATGCACCCCCATAAATCCAGGGGGAATTATGCTGGTAATGGCCAGATCCACTTTTTTATTCAACACCGCATCCACGGTGCCCGTGAGCACAGTTTCATACACCTCCACCCGGGTATCGGGGAATAAACGCCCCAATTCATCCAAGGCTTCTAATAACAACCAATGCGGGAAAATGGCCTCCACCGCTAGGGTGATCTCTGCTTCACAGCGGGCAGCCAAATACGAAGCTGAGCGTTCTAAGGCACTGGCTTCCTCCACCAAGGCACGCGCACGCCGATACAGCATTTCCCCCGCTGGGGTAAGCACTGCCCGGCGCCCCTCTAACGTAAATACACGCAGCTGTAAGGTGGTTTCTAATTTATTAATGGCATAGCTCACCGCGGATTGGCTTTTGTTTAAGGCCTCCGCCGCCGCGGCATAACCGCCTTCATCCACCACCGCCAGCAAAGCGCGCCACTGGTCCAACGTAATTTGCAACATAATAGATCAACTTTTTAGATGAATCAGCACCACTTATAGCCCTGTATCCCACAACCGGTCAAGGCTAACCTAAGGTCAATTGCAATGAAGGAGGTGCCGTTATGGGTTTACTAGTAGAAGGTATTTGGAAAGACCAGTGGTATGACACCAAGAGCACAGGCGGGAAGTTTGAACGTTCCGAAAGCCAAGTGCGCCACTGGATTACCGCCGATGGCAGCCCAGGCCCCACCGGTGAAGGTGGTTTCAAAGCAGAGCATGGCCGGTATCACTTATATGTTTCCCTGGCTTGTCCTTGGGCCCACCGCACACTGATTTTCCGTGAGCTCAAGGGGCTGACAGAAAGCATTAGCGTTTCTGTGGTGCACCCTGTGATGCTAGAGAACGGTTGGACCTTTGGTACGGATTTCCCCAGTGCCACGGGCGATGAGATCTACGGCAAGCAGTTTTTATATGAGTTATACCAACAAGTGGACCCTCAATACACAGGCCGTGTAACCGTGCCCCTGTTATGGGATAAACAGCAGAACAAAGCGGTGAGCAACGAATCCGCGGACATTATTCGCATGTTTAACCACGCCTTTGATGGCATTGGTGCCACCGCAGTGGATTTTTACCCCGAAGCCCTTCACGAGGCCATCCATCAGGTGAACGAACGCATTTATCACCGTGTAAACAATGGCGTGTACAAGGCGGGATTTGCCACACAACAAGCCCCCTACGAGGAGGCAGTAAATGCCTTGTTTGAGGAGTTAGAGGCCCTTGATGCTCACTTTGCCAATAACCGATATCTAGTGGGCAACACCCTCACAGAGGCGGATTGGCGCCTGTTCACTACCTTGGTGCGCTTCGATAGCGTGTACGTGAGCCACTTTAAATGCAACCGCAAGCGCCTATTGGATTTCCCCCACCTGCATGCCTTTGCACGGGAACTGTATCAGTGGGAAAACGTAAAAGATACGGTGAACCAAGAACACATTAAGGGGCACTATTACCGTAGCCACCCCACCATTAATCCCGCTGGCATCATTCCCGTGGGATTCCCCTTGGAGCTAGAAAAGCCCCACGGGCGTGAACACATCACTGGCAACCAAGTGTTTGGCCAATAACAAGGAGAGCACCATGAGTATTCGCACTATTATTCCAGGGCACAACACCCAAGATGGCGCCGGCGTGAAACTGCGCCGCTCCCTTGGAGCCAACCCACACCTGCGTATGGATCCGTTTTTAATGTTGGATGAATTTTATTCCGACAATCCCGAGGATTATATTGCCGGTTTCCCAAGCCACCCTCACCGTGGTTTTGAAACCATTACCTATATGCTCGAAGGGCGCATGCGCCACGAGGATCATCTAGGCAACACGGGATTATTAGAAACCGGTGGTGTGCAGTGGATGACCGCCGGCCGCGGTATTATTCACTCCGAAATGCCCGAACAAAAGGAAGGCCGTATGCGCGGCTTCCAAATTTGGCTGAACTTGCCCGCAGCGCAAAAAATGACCCCCGCCAGCTACCAAGATATTCCCGCTGAAGATATCAGCCAGGTGGCATTGGCCCAGGGCGGTCACATTAAAGTGATTGCCGGAGAAGCGCATATAGCGGAGCAACAGGTACAAGGGGTAATTAACGCCGATGGCAGCAAGCACACAGACCCACAAGTGTGGGACATAGTGCTCACCGCCAATGAATCCGTGCAATTTGCGCCAAAAGCTCACTGGCAAGGGGGCCTTTATTTGTACGATGGCGATGCCAAGGTGACAGACACCACATTACCCCTGCGCAGCATGGGGGCGCTTAACCCTGGCGAACCCATCGAGATTCACGCTGGCCCTGAAGGGGCACGCCTGCTGTTTTTAGCCGGCCGCCCCTTGAAGGAAGATATTGCTCAGTACGGCCCCTTTGTTATGAACACGGAGGCAGAGATTATTGCTGCCATTCAGGATTACCAAACAGGCCGACTCACGCAATACTAAGGCTCCGCATCCTCAAGGGTGAGCCCACGGGTGGCAGAAGTAAGTGTTTCCACACTACCTTCTGCTGCCAACTTAATCATCAAGCGCAAGTCGTTAGGCGCATCCGCATGGCGAATGGCCTCTTCATAGGTGATCTCGCCTTGCTCGTATAAATCATAAAGCGCCTGATCGAAGGTCTGCATACCGTGTTCCACGGATTTAGACATTAGCTCCTTGATCAGGTGCACCTCTCCCTTACGAATGTGATCCGCCATTAAAGGCGTATTCAACAACACCTCAATGGCCGCACGACGCCCTTGCTCATCCGGCGTGGGGATCAATTGCTGCGCCACAATGGCTCTTAAGTTTAAGGATAAATCCAAGTAAATTTGCTCGTGGCGATCCGCTGGGAAGAAGTGAATAATACGGTCTAAGGCTTGGTTGGCGTTGTTGGCG
>CALEAR010000347.1 GCA_937943665.1 uncultured Alcanivoracaceae bacterium | reverse complement strand
GTTAAATCCAACCCAAGGGCGTTCTGATTCAACACCGCCACACGTTTTTGGATAAAACCTTCCTCTTCTAGGCGCTGCACCCTTCTTGAACAGGGCGAGGGAGAAAGCCCCACTTTATCAGCCAGTTCGAGGTTGCTTAGGCTGGCATCTTGCTGTAATAGCTCTAAAATACGCTTGTCGTAGCGATCTAGTGCTTGGTAATTTCTTTTCATGGTTAAACTCACTAAAGTTTTAAGCTTTTAAGCAATAATAGTTTGTTTTTGGTGTAAATCAATGAAATAACGCAACCCTATTGCGCTACACCTTGCTTACACTATGCAGTGTTGGTGGCCACAAGCCATTCAACACTTGCCAGCGGCCACAAGTTGTTGCGCAGCCAGCGGGTTATCCACCTAAGGCAACGGGCTCTTGTTCATGTTTACCCAACATTATCAAGGGCAGGTAAGGAGCGGGCTTAGGCCCGCTGTTTGCTTATTAGTGTTCCAGGCAAGGAATAAACGGAGATATTATGGCTTTTGATCATACAAAGTACCGCCCCACACCGGTGATTCAACGCCCCGAAAGACGTTGGCCAGATAAAGTGCTAACGGAGGCACCTATATGGTGTGCTGTGGATTTGCGCGATGGCAACCAAGCCTTGGTGAAACCCATGACGGTGGCGCAAAAAACACGTTTATTCACCTTGCTAGTGGAGCTAGGCTTTAAAGAAATTGAGGTGGGCTTTCCTGCTGCCTCACAGCCTGATTTTGATTTTGTGCGCAAAATTATCGAAGAAAATCTCGTGCCCGATGATGTGACCATTCAAGTGCTTACGCAAGCCCGTGAGGATTTAATTGCGCGTAGCTTTGAGGCCCTAAAGGGGGCGCATCGAGCGGTGGTGCATTTGTATAACTCCACATCTAAGGTGCAGCGAGAAAAGGTATTTCGCATGGATGTGGCGGGCATTAAGCAAATTGCAGTGCAGGGGGCCAAATGGGTAAAGACTTATGCCAAGCAGCACCCTGATACTCAGTGGGTGTTTCAGTATTCTCCTGAAAGTTTCACCGGTACAGAGCTGCCCATTGCCCAAGAAGTGGTAAATGCGGTGATCGATGTGTGGCAGCCTCAGCATGGGCAAGAGGTGATTATTAATTTGCCGGCCACGGTGGAAGTGAGCACGCCGAATGTGTATGCGGATATGGTGGAATGGATGAATGATAATATTCACCACCGTGAGCATATTGTGCTTTCCTTGCACACTCATAATGATCGCGGTTGCGGTGTGGCAGCGGCTGAGTTAGGTGTGTTAGCAGGAGCGGATCGTGTGGAAGGTACCCTGCTAGGTAATGGTGAACGCACCGGTAATATGGATCTAGTGACCATGGGAATGAATTTATATAGCCAGGGCATTGATCCTAAGATTGATTTTTCTCGTATGAAGGAAATAGTGGAAACCGTGGAAGCGGTTACCGAAATTAGCACACACCCTCGCCACCCTTATGCCGGAGAGCTTGTGTTTACCGCTTTTTCAGGCAGCCACCAAGATGCCATTCGCAAATGCTTGGCCACTTATGAAGAAGGCGATGTGTGGGACATTGCTTATTTGCCCATTGATCCTCGCGATGTGGGTCGCCGCTATGAGGAGGTGGTGAGGATTAATTCCCAATCGGGGAAAGGCGGTGTGTTGCATGTGCTTGAGCGTGATTACGGCATGACATTGCCACGCTGGTTGCAAATTGAATTTTCCCGTGTAGTACAAAAAGTGGCGGAAGAGGAAGCGGTGGAAGTGGATGCCGCTCGTATTCACGCCTTGTTTGAGGAACACTATTTGCAAGTGCCCAAAGGGTGGCAACTCACGGATTATAAAGTGCAGCGAGATCAGCAAGGTGTGCAGCTTAACGCTTGTTTCCATGATTATGTGCTAGGGGGGTTCGGCCAAGGCGTGATAGAGGCTTTAGTGTCTGGGCTTCAGCAACATAAAGAGGTCTCTGTTGCCATTGAAGCCTTTGATGAATTTGCCATTAGCGATGGCACTGACGCTAAGGCCATGGCCTGTGTGAAAGCCCTGGTGAATGGCAAAGAATATAGTGCGGCTGCCATTGCGCGGGATACCACAGAGGCGGCGTTGCAAGCGATTACTTCTGCTGTGGGGTGCGCCCTCGCGGGTGATAAAAAGCCCGCCATGAGCCAAGTGGGGTAAACAGTGTCTCAGGCGCCCTAGGCGCCTGAGCTGCTCTGGCATTATAAATAAAGCGCGCGGAAAATAGCCTTTTCCCCCAGTGGGCTAGTGAGCACCAAGGTGTTGCCGTAGATGGCGGCACGCCAAGGCCCCTGGAATGAGGCGGGTAAGGATTCAAGAGCTTTATTGCTTTGCTTGTCATCACAGGCTTTTGAGGACCAAGTGATCACCGGCCAACTTAATTTTGCTTCGTTAACTTGCGCTTCGCCAGTGAATTCATGGCATTGCCAGTTACCACGAATTTGCTGATCTTCAGTAATAGTGAGCTTTAACTCACCTGGCTCCGGTTGTTTGGTGTGTGACCAGTACGCCAATTCCCACAGAGTGTTCTGTAATTCGGCGTTACCATGCTCCTCGCAATTGCCTTGAGTTTCTGCCCCTACTATTTGGTGAACCTCTAGGGTGTCTCCTTTTTTACCAATGCGCTTATGAGCAATAACGCTTAAGGGCCCTTGAGAAGCTTCTTTTACACCTTTCACTGGGTGGGTGGTGCCACTAATACAATCTTGCCACAGTAGGGTGTCATTTTTTTCGATCACTTCACCAAAATAAAAATAATCCTTATCCACCAGTTGTGGGGCTTGGCAGGCGCTTAGTAAAAGCGCGGCCACACCAAGGGAAAACTTTTTCATAGGGAATCCTCTTTTTTAGGGGGTGTTTTAACAAATGGCATTTGCGTCATGATAAAGGAACGATACTCCCTCATGCTAGGGCTGATGCCATGATCATGATAATAAGTGGGACTCGGCAAACGGATGGCTAAATCTGCTGCCTGCTCTGCAGTGAGATCTTTAGCGCTGCGTTGGTAAAAATGTTGGGCGGCGGCCTCAGCACCATAAATGCCATGGCCCCATTGCGCCACATTTAAGTACAAGGTAAGAATACGTTCCTTGGTGAGCATTTGTTCCATCATTAACGCAATAAAGGCTTCTTGAGCCTTACGCCAATAGGTTTTCTTGCGCGATAGAAATAGGTTTTTGGCCAGTTGCTGAGTCAGGGTGGACCCCCCAGCCACTGTGCTACCTGCGGATTTGTTCTTCTCATAGGCGCGGCGTATGCCGTCCCAATCCAGCCCTTTGTGCTCCATAAAGCGGGCATCTTCAGCTGCGAGAACAGCTTGCTCAAGTTCAGGGGCAATGTGGCTTCTATCTACCCATTGATAACGCAGTTTAGGCGCCCCTGGGGAGCCAGTACCCAGGTGCATAAAGGGGGTGTAGGTGGGCGGGTGATCGCGGTAATGCCATATCCATGCGGCAAGCCAAAGCTGTGCCCCCAGCCCCATGGCTAGGCCAATGGCAAGGGCGGCGAGTAACAGCTTTTTTAGCACAGCAAAAAAATACCGCAGCATAATCAACCTATTATTTTTGACGCTGAGGAAGTATAACCTTTTCGTGTGAAGGGTGGCGGATAATGAGAGTAGCTTAACAATATTTTTATTGCAGCAATATGTTAGGAAGAAGTGCACTCTTTCTAATGACAGCTTACACTCACACCACTTGGCTAATCCCAAACCGTAAGGATGAAATTCATGATGCACTCAGTGGGGACCCCTTTATTGTGGGGAGTATTTATTGTTTTAGTGGTGGCCCTCTTGGCGGTGGATTTGCTGTTATTTAAAGGCGGGCGAGCTCATCGAGTTACCATGAAAGAGGCAGCAGCTTGGTCCCTGGCTTGGGTGGCGGTGGCCTTGGTGTTTTGCGCCGGCTTGTGGTGGTATTTGGCGGGCACTCAGGGGCAAGGGGCGGCCAATGAACAGGCCATGCTTTTTCTTACCGCTTATGTCATGGAAAAGTCCTTGGCGGTGGATAATGTGTTCGTGTGGATTTTAATTTTTGGTTATTTCTCCATCCCTTTGGAGTTGCAACGCCGCGTGCTGCTCTACGGCATTGCGGGCGCCATCGTATTACGCACCGTTATGATTTTTGCAGGCAGTTGGTTAATCAGTGAGTTTCATTGGATTTTATATGTGTTTGGTGCATTTTTGCTGTTCACGGGTATCAAAATGTTGT
>CALEAR010000346.1 GCA_937943665.1 uncultured Alcanivoracaceae bacterium | reverse complement strand
ATGGGAATATTAGGCACCCTGCGCCAACGGTAATCCCCATCCTCTGCACCTTGCATATCATCCACAAGGTTATTGGAATCCATCCAATCACTGAGCTCAGAGGCCAAACGCTCCGCCATATCAGGCTGCTTTAATAAGGGCTGCAATAAGCGCACAAAGCGTGCATAGGCTTTAGGATTACGCACAAACGTATCGCCCTCTTCACGCACTAGATTATTCAAATTAAAGCGCCCCTGTAAATCTTGCACACTAGCAGTGAGCCAAGCATTTTCATAGGGCGTGGCGAGTAATCGCACCGCCCAAAAATCATTAACGCAATCATCCGTGAGTACGCTGTGATTACGATCCTGGGCCAAATCATCATTAAGGGCCCGTAAAGCCACCACTTCTGCAGCCATAGCATACTGATAACGCTGATCCCAACTCACAAGGTTATCGGTGCGGGCAAAATAACGGTCCTGACGGAACATTACCTCGGCACCAATTATCACCATAAGTGCCACTAGCAATAGCACCGCAATCAGGGCGATTCCGGTTTGTTGTTTTGCTGTTATTCCCATGGGTTTACCACCAGCCTAAAGAATCGATGCCACTGCTCGCCGTTTTCAAACTCAAGGGTGAGCTCTATACTCCTAGGCAGTGATTGTTTAAGAGGATGCACGTTATCTTGCTGCGGTAAAGGCCAAAACTCCTGCCATTCCCATTTATCATTCGGTAATTGCATAAGGTAACGCCAGCGCACCTTTTCCACCCCATCAATCAGTTCAGTGCGCACGGCTTCTGTGTCCACAGTGCGATCCACATAGGGCCAGTGATAGCGCACCAAGGTGTTTTCCTCAAAGGCGTAAGTTACCCGTTGTAATTGGCTGCGGTGTCGCAAATCCAAGGCGTTCGCCCAACCCAAGCGGGTGAAAGTAATGCTTTCTTCATCACCGTGAAGGGCGGGGCGTAACTCACCAAATCCATCGCGCACTGGGCGTGCAATAATTTGCTCAATGTCTTGAGACAAAAACAATAATAACCGTTGCCGCACTTCTTGTTGCTGGGAATGTTCACGCAGGGCATCACGGTGATCCAACGCCTGGGTAAAGGCATATTGGGCCAACACATACATGGCGGCAAAAATGGCAATGGCCACCACCACCTCTAACAGGGTAAAGCCCTGTGCCCTATCCCTCATAGTTCACCTGTGGGTTCGTTTGGCTAGGCACCACCTCAGGCGGTGCTCCTAGCATGCTCAACGTGCTATACACAGGCTGCCAACTTTTGCTGCCTTCAGGCTCTGGACCCACGCTAATATCCACACGTCGCGTGCCGGGATAAGGCCCCTCGCTCACCTTGGTTTCCAAACGCCACTGTTGTTGATTCCACTCCACCTTTTCGGTTTGAGTACCTGTTTTGGGCCACTCCTGATACACCTGTAATTCCACAAGCTTATTGCTTGCTAACAAATAGCCTTGGGTGTGCTCATCTAACATGTGACTGTGCTGGGATGCCGTGGAAATACTGTGCATGAGTGCCATCATAGAAAAGGTGAGAATCCCCAGGGCCACTAATACCTCAAGCAAAGTAAAACCACGGCTGCTATTCATCCTGAGACTCCACCCGTAAGCGGCCCACTGTATCCACGGTTAAGGCAAATACCTCTGTGTGCGGTGCCCCTTGGGTGTAAAGCCGTAATACACCGGGGCTCGCCTCACCGCTAGGGTAGAAAAACAGCTCAGGCGCCACTTCTCGGCGCCCAAATTCTTTACTTTTAGGTTGTGCTGCATCACTTTGTTGCCATTTTTCCAACGCTTGCGGATCGGCCAATTGATCTTGCTCTGCGTCTTCTGCCTGCCATTGCAGCTCCATTTCAGAAGGCAGGGCTAAAGGCTTAATGCTGCCGTGGGTGGCACTAAAAGCAACAAAACCCTCATCATAGGATTCAAATCGCATGGGCTCCACTGTGGCTTCATTAATGCGCAAAGCCATGAGCTCACCGGAATACACGCTGTATTCACTTAAATCTTCTACCAAGGTTTGCAAATGAGCCATAAAGGTTTCAGCTTTAGTTTGCTCAGTGGCGATCAAACTTGGCACCAAAAAAGCAGCCAGCAAAGCAAATAAGGCCACCACGAGTAGCACTTCCATCAAGGTGAATCCTCGAGAGCGCGAAAACAACGGCAATGGTGGCCTGAGGTTCATTATTATTCGTCTTGTAACTGATGATAGTACAAATCTTTATTGGCGCCTTCGCCACCCTCAACACCATCGGCGCCTAGGCTAATTAATTCATAACTGCCCTCGGCTTGATCGGGCCCTAGATAAATAAAATCATTGCCCCAGGGATCCTTAGGCACGCGTTTTAAGTACCCCCCTTCTGGCCAATTACGCACATTATTAGGCTTTTCCACCAAGGCACGCAGCCCCTCATCGGTGTTGGGATAACGGCTATTGTGTAAACGGAACATATCCAAAGCACTGGCAATACTGCTCATATTTGCTTTGGCCATATCCACTTTGGCCTGCTCACCTTGGCCAATAACGTTGGGCACAATCATGGCAGCTAGCAAACCAATAATGGCCACCACCACCATAATTTCAATGAGGGTTAACCCCCGCTGCACGCGTCGTAATGTACGAGACTTCATTGTGTTACTCCACCACTAGATTTTAAATAAAGCGTTCATTTGTAATATGGGTTGCATCATGGCAAGCACGATTAAAAACACCAAGCCCGCCATTAACAAAAGCATGGCTGGCCCCAACAAACTCACCACTGTATCCACCACGCCACTGAGTTCTTTTTCCTGATATTCAGCCCCACGGGTGAGCATGCGGTCAAGTTCACCACTGCTTTCACCACTGGCAATCATTTGTACTAACATGGCGGGGAAATATTCACTTTTCCCTAAGGCATGGCTTAGGCTGCCACCTTCACGTACGCGGCGTGTGGCCTCAAGCACCGCCTCGCGAATGGCTAAATTAGTGATCACCTGGCTTGAAATGGCCATGGCCTCCACCAAGGGAACACCACTACGGGCAAGGATCCCTAAAGTGCTGGCTAATCGTGTGCTATCAGAGGTACACACTAAGCGCCCTAATAAAGGGGCCTTAGCCATGCGAATATGCACCGCCATACGAAACCTTGGATGCCTCATGGCGCGGAAAAAAGCCACCCCTGCCATCACTAAGAGTAAGGCCACTAGCCATAACCAATCCCGAAAAAAATCACTCACACTGATCATAATGCGAGTGAGCAAGGGCAAGGCCTGCTCATTGCGGGAAAACACCTCCACCATGCGTGGTACCACATAGGTCATCATGAGGGTAATAATGATAAAAGAGAACACCATAATAAAGGCGGGATAAATTAACGACTGAGTCACAGTGCGCCCTGCATCATGGCGCGTTTCGAGATATTCCGCTAACTGCTCTAGCACCTGCTCTAAGTGGCCGCTCTTTTCACCCGCAGCCACAGTGGCACAATACATTTGGTTAAAGGCCCGAGGGTAATCACCTAAGCTAGCAGCGAGGCTGTAGCCCTCCATTACTTTACTGCGCACCCCAAGCACAATATGCACCACGTGCTCCTTATTGTGCTGCCTTGCCACCGAGGCTAAGGCTTCCTCCACAGGTAATCCTGAGCGAATTAAAGTGGCCATTTGGCGCGTAATTAAAGCCAACTGCGCTGTATTGAGGCGCCCTGAACGAGAAAACAAACCGCTTCGGCGTTGGGTTTGGCCCTGTAGTTCCTCCACGGAAACCGGCACCCACCCCTTTTCCCTCCGCTTCTGGCGCACAGCACGGGCACTATCACCCTCCATGGTGCCTTTACGCATTTTTCCGCGATGATCTAAACAGCGATACTCAAAAGCAGCCATGTTAGTGTTCTCGTGTTACCCGTAAAACTTCTTCAATACTGGTATCCCCTGCTAGCACCTTACGCCAGCCATCTTCGCGAATACTGGGTGTGCGCTCACGGGCCAAACGTTCCAACTGATGCTCCCCTGCACCACTATGAATAAGCTCCGCCATGGCAGCATCCACCACTACAAGTTCATAAATACCGGTGCGGCCTCGGTACCCCTGTTGATGACAAGCGTCACACCCCACGGGGGTATAAATAGTGACCGCTTCCTCGGGGGCTAACCCCATGAGTTCACGTTCTGCTGGGGAAGCCGGTGCCCCAGCCTTACAGTGAGGACAAAGCACCCGCACTAAACGTTGCGCCATCACTGCGAGCAAGCTCGACGACAATAAGA
>CALEAR010000345.1 GCA_937943665.1 uncultured Alcanivoracaceae bacterium | reverse complement strand
CGGTGCAAGTTATCAAAGATGCCTGTGTTATCACCCGCAGTAAACTCAATACCAAGGTGCGGGGGCTCTTTTCCGTATAATCGTTCTAAGGAATCGTCTTCGAACTTTTCTCGTTGTTCGTCAGGCAAGGGATAGCCTAAAATAAGCTTGTTAGAAAGCTCATGGTACGTAAACGGACGAATGTTTTTCCATGGCACATGGTAATACTCATTTTTTCCTTCTACGAAATGAATTACTTGGGCTTGGCGATTTAAGCGCATACCATTGGTGTTTAAAGCAAGCTTGGTTAGGCCAAAAAAGAATAGCGTCAAACCCAAAATAAAAAGGTAGCCTATTAAGCCACCAATATTCCATTCGTCATTTTTAAAAGGCCATAGCGGCGTAAAAGGCCAAATCATGAACACCACAAGCGTTATATTATGCATTGCACCAAAAAAATATAGCGCAGAAATATCTTCAAGCTCCCCATCAATGCCAATGCTTCCACCAATATCTAAATAAATATCATTAAACTTAGATACATCCTCATGGGGCTTAAAATCCTCATGCCACATAGCCACATCAATGCCTGGCAATGCCGCTATATCGTCTCGTTTAGCATAGGCTTCAAAACTAGCCTCACCGCCGTAACCTGGGTGCGTGGGCTCCGCACGGTAGGATTTATTCATCTAGCTTTCCCCCTTCAACACAACATTGGGTTGGCTAAAGGCATTCGGCCAATAGCGCACAAATACTTTGCCGCCTGTTAGCGTGGGGAAACGTATTACCCCCATCCCATCTTCTAAGCTAACGGTAATGGGCTTGGCGCTGGGTAGCTCGGTAGTGTCTACATTTTTATAGGCTTGTTCTAGGGTGGTGAAAGGACGCATGATGAACTGCTTAATCTCATAACCACTCACTTGGGGTTGATAACCAGGCAGGTAAACCACCACTTCATCGTGGCGTAAATAATTTTTTTCGATGTGCACAACCGGGGCATGGTACAAACCATACAAAGCTAAGCGTGCCGCGTCCTCATCTTCAAAGGGAGCAAGGCTATAATCATCGTATAAACGCCCTAGGCTACGTTGAGTGCCCCAGGCACTTTTGGCTATCCAATCGGTTACTTTGCTTATTTCATTGTGAGCAGACAAATAAAGTTCCAATGCGGTGGTAGCCGTGGAGGCTAACAGCAACCAACCGGGCTTAGGGGTTGAAAAACGGGTGATGCGATTGGCTAACCGTCGAGAGCTCGCACCACCTCTTTCTAATTTAGAAATAGCTGTGTTATAAGTTTTCACCCAACTCTTAGATCGGAAGAGCGTCGTGTAGGGAAAGAGTGTAG
>CALEAR010000344.1 GCA_937943665.1 uncultured Alcanivoracaceae bacterium | reverse complement strand
GTGCGGCGCTTTTTGCATTTGAATATCCACTGTTACCACCGTTTTTCTAATCGTTTACGCAACCACACCGCCACAAGATTGAGCCCTAGCATGAGGGTGAGCAACACAATAATGGCCGCTGCGGTGCGCGGTTCAAAAAAGTTACGCAACTCATTGCCTTGCCACAGAAAAATTTGCACTGGCAAAGCGGAGGCTTGATCCAAGGGTGAACTCGGTATATTGGCCACAAAGGCATTCATACCAATAAGTAAGAGCGGGGCTGTTTCCCCTAAGGATTGGGCCACCGCTAAAATGGCCCCTGTTAAAATGCCTGGCATGGCCGCCGGCAAAACGTGGTGAAACACCACCTGCACCTTAGAAGCCCCTATGCCTAAGGCGGCATCCCGCAGGGAAGCCGGCACCGTTTGCAGGGCTGAACGGGTGGCAATAATCACTGTGGGCAAAGCCATCAAGCTCAACACCAACCCACCCACTAGTGGCGCTGAAAGGGGTAACTTAAACCAGCCAATAAACAGAGCCGCCCCCAATAGCCCAAACACAATGGAAGGCACAGCAGCAAGGTTATTAATGTTCACCTCCACGAGACGGCTCCAAGCGTTTTCGGGGGCAAACTCCTCTAAATAAATGGCACTGGCCACTCCCACAGGCACCGCCACTAGCACCACCACCAGCATCATGTACAAGGAGCCCATAAAAGCGCCTAACAGCCCCGCAGAAGCAGGGGAGCTGCGGGAATCCGTATTCAAAAATAAGGCCCGGCTAAAGCGTTGCTGAATATGCCCCTCTTGTGCCATGGTATCTGCTAGGGCGCGCACTTCAGGGGGTAACTGCTGTTGAGCATCAGGCAAGGCTCTATTGATGCCACCTCGCAGCCACACATCCACATTAGCGTGCGCAAGAAAATCCATGGTGAGGGTATGGCCAACCAAGCTGGGATTCTCTGCCACCGTGTCCCTTAGCCGATATGCCTCCGCACGTGAAAACAATGCCATGATTTGGCGAGCGGAGAGATGCTGTTCGGGATAGCGCCTTTTCACCGCTTCCACCAGCAGGGCATTCCCATTCACCCGCATCAAACCATTACGACACGCG
>CALEAR010000343.1 GCA_937943665.1 uncultured Alcanivoracaceae bacterium | reverse complement strand
TGGGGCGATTCTCAATCATTAAGCTGCCGCCTTCCTGCACGCGCTCGGGATAACTATTTAAGGTATTAAAGCGCTCTTCTAAAAATGCATGAGCACCGTGATCCAAGGGGGTGTGGTACAACTCCGCTTGCTCGAGTAAGCGCAAGCGATAATCAGTGCCACCATCCACATTCAACACAGTGGTATGCTGTTTTAGCAACGCAATGGCAGGAAGGAAGCGAGCGCGCTGTAAGCCATTGTAATACAGGTTATCTGGCTCAATATTAGAGGTGGCCACCAATACCACCCCTTCAGAAAATAAGGTTTCCAATAAACCGGCCAAAATCATGGCATCAGTGATATCGGTGACGAAGAACTCATCAAAGCACAGCACACGGGTATCTTTGGCAAAATCCTTGGCAATGGCCACTAGAGGATCTTTTTCTCCTTGGCGCGCTTTCATTTCACCATGAATATGACGCATAAAACGATGAAAATGCATGCGCTTTTTTTCTGCAAAGGGAAGCGCCTCATAAAACACATCCATTAAGTAGGTTTTCCCACGCCCCACGCCTCCCCACATGTAAAGGCCCTTTATGGAGGGTTGTGCCGCACGACGTTGAAACCAACGGCGTTTAGGCGCAGGCGCCACCAATTGTTCATAAATATGGTGGAGATGCTCCACAGCGGTGCGCTGGGCTTGATCAGGATGAAAATCTGGACGTTTTAGATCCGCTTCATAACGGGCTAAGGGTGTGGACATAAATCACTAACTTCACGTTGGCTCAAATTGCGGTGGCTCAATGTAGCCCCATCACAACACTTTGGCAAACCCATCAGGGATGGCGACTTAAATGTACCAACGCTTGTAATTCCGTTAGCAAGCCATGAAAAAAATGTCCCGCTTGCATGCGTAACACCGTAGGTCTTAAGGGGCTTTGCGCCACCCATTCATACACCGCCTGCGGCGAAACAATATCATCTTCTTCGCCTTGAATAACCAACACGGGGCACTGGGTGTCTTGAAATCCTGAGAAATCAAAATTTTTCACACTCGGTGCCACAAGCAACAAATGCTCAGCGGGCATGCCTTGCAGCGCTAATTCACAAGCCCCTTTGGCTGCCACATAGGTCCCAAAAGAAAAGCCCGCCAAACGCAAAGGCAACTCAGGATAACGAGACCGCAGCCACTGCACCACGGCTAACAAATCCTCTGTTTCACCATCACCCTCACCGTATTCACCTTGACTTTTGCCAACACCGCGGTAGTTAAAGCGCACCACA
>CALEAR010000342.1 GCA_937943665.1 uncultured Alcanivoracaceae bacterium | reverse complement strand
CACCTCGTTAGCAGGGTTGCAAGCCATAGAAGTGGGTTGCGGTGCTGGGGTCATTTCCTTGGCTTTGGCGCAGCGTGGCGCTCAGGTAACCGCCACGGATGTGAGCGCCACAGCGGCGGCGGCCACCCGTGCCACGCTAGCCGCCAATGGCGTTGCCGCCACAGTGGCAGCGGGGGATTTATACGGTGAACTCACTGGACCCTTTGATATGATTGTAACGAATCCACCGTTTCATGAGGGTATTCAACGCACCACTGAGGTTACCGAACGCTTGATCCAACAGGCGCCAACCTATTTAACTCCTGAGGGTGAATTGTGGCTGGTGGCAAACCATGGATTGCCCTACGAAGCTTGCTTAAAAGCAGCCTTTCGCTCCGTGCAGGTGGTGGCGAGCAACAACCGCTTTAATGTGTGGCGCGCAGAGTAGGATCCTTAGACGAATCAGTGGAAGTTCTGGTTCATTCACATAACAACGGCAGTGCTTATGGGTTATTTACGTCAGATTATTCTTATTCATACCTACCTTGAAGGGGTGGTGGAGCTATTACTCGATGCGGATGCCAATATATGCGGTAGCAACGCCACGGGAAAAACCACCCTACAGCGCTTGATTCCCGTGTTTTATGGGGAATTACCTAACCGTGTGGTGCCGCGTACACGCCAGAACTTCCACGAGTTTTATCTGCCGCACACTAATTCCTACATTATTTATGAATATGTACGCGAAGCCGGCGATACAGTGATGGCTGTTTTACTACGGGATAGCCAAGGCGGTGTGGAATATCGTTTTATTGATGCCCCTTATGCTCCCGAATTTTTTCTTGATCAAACAGAAGAAGGGCCCAAAGGGGTAGCTTTTCAAGAGGTGGCGCGACGGGTGCGCCAACAGGGGGTGGAGCTGAGTGTGAAGCTTTCAGCCACTTCTGAGTATCGCAGTGTGCTGCAAAATGATTTTAGCCAGCTGCGCAGCACAAAACAGGAACAGCATCGCCTGTTTGCTTTAGCCGCCAAATTTAGTTTGGCGGGGGCTAATCACCGTTTGCGGCATATGGAAAAGCTTGTATCCGCCGTGCATGCCAAAGAAGGCAAAATGGACACCTTAAAAACCATGTTAGCGGCGATTTTTGAGGAAGATGGGGTGGCCTTGCCGGTGACGCGTTTGCGCAACCAAGAGGCACGGCAGTGGATTAGCAAAATGCGCCAATCCATGCAGTTATCGGAATTTGAAACCTTATTTGAGCAATGCCAAAACCAAGCCCATGAACTGGCCCATACAGAGGCCGGCTTGCTAGAGCTTACCCCTGTTTTAAAACAGGATATGAAGCAGTTAACGCAAACCAAGGCCGATGCTTTGGCCAAAGCGCAGCAATTGCAACAACAGCTCGATGCCCTTAAGGCCAATTATGAAGAAGAACGAGAGGCCCTGCGGGATAAAAAACTCGAGCGTGAACAAGCTCTTAACCTTATTTCTCGGCGTTTGCAGGATATTCAGGAACGTTATGATCATTACCTCAATGCCGATATGGAAGCCCTAGCCCGAGACATGGAAATGTTACCTAGCTGGCGCGAACAATGGGAACAACAAAAAAGCCATGTGAAGCTGCTTGAAGAGGAATATGGCCATAAGGAGCAGGCTTACTTACAACAGCAGGCCACCTTGAGCCAATACATGCGAGAGCAGCATCAGCAAGCGGCTAAGCGCAAAGATGACATTCGCCACACCATTGATGTGCTCATCAAGGAGCAGCAACAGCAAAAAGAGCAGGAGCAAGCCAGGTACTTAGCGCGCCGAGAGGAAATACAACAAAACTTTAGTCAACAGCAGGCGCGGCTTGGCCAAGAGATCAGTGAAGTGCTCACGGAACTTAGGGGTACCCTGCGCCGGCCTGTGGATGATGAGCGCCTACAGGAAGCTAGCTTGCGTGTGGAGCGTTATCAACAGGAAAGCATGGAAGCAGAGCGCCGTGTGAGCCGCTGTAAAGAAGCCTTGCACCGCAAGCAACAACAACACCAAGAGGCTTTGCAAGCACACCGTGCACTACGCAAAACCATGGCGCAGCAAGAGGAAGCCCTCTACGATTTACAGCAGCAATTTGAGCCACAAAAAGGCACCTTGCGCCATTTTCTGCGTGAAGAACTTCCAGGGTGGGAACAGCACCTTGGTAAGCTTATTCGCGAAGAGCTCTTACACCGCACGGATTTAGCGCCACGCTTAGGAGGAGAACCGGAACAATTCAGTGGCCTAGTGGTGGATACCCACTTAATTGAATCGCCACCCTTTGCCCTAGAGGAAGAGGCCTTGGTGGCGGCTGTGGCAGAGGCGGCTGAAACCTTAGCTCAGTTGCAGGAGCAGGTGGATAACGAGGCTCAAGGGTTAAAGCAGCAAGAGGCTGAAGTGCGCCAACTGGCTGAAAAGGTGGCGGAAGCGGAGCATCTCGCCGAGCAAGCGGCGCAGGAGGTGTTGTTTGCCACCCAAGCACGGGAGGCATTGCAACAAGAAATTCAAGCCAAGGTGAAACAACGACGCGCTCAACTGCAGAACCGTCAGCAGGAGCTCGAGGAGCGCCAAGCCCAATTGGCTGAAGCCCAACAGCAGCAGCTAAACGCCCTAGAGAAAGATTTTCAGCAAAAACGTTTGGAGTTGAATGCGGATTACGAGGATAACCTCCACCGTGAACAAGAACGTTTACGCGCTGTGGATGAACATTTGGCGCAACAGGAAGCGGATACCACACAAAGGTTGGCGGAGTTAAAAGCGCAGTTTGAGGCTGAGCTTAAGCAGGAAGGGGTGGATGTGGAGGTGATTGCACAGGCCAAGGCCCGTGCAACAGAGCTAGAACAACGCATTCAAGCCACAGAAAAACGCCGCGATGAACTGCAAGAATACCGTGATTTCCTACGGCTGCATTGGGCACAAAAACCGGAGTTGGTGGCTCAAGAAACCACCTTAGAAAACCAAGTGCGTGAGGCAGAACAGGCCCTTAGCACAGCGCAGCACAGTTACCAGCACCAGCGTCACGATATCCGTCGTACTCTGGAGCAATGCCACCAGGAAGCGCAACATAGCGAGCAACATATCGCCACGCTTACCCCTTTGCTTGGACGCTTGGCAGAGCTGAGCTTGCCTGAAACTCCCTTGCCGGAGGTGAAACCCATAGATGTGGGTGAGCAAGGGGAGCGCATTGAGCGTGCCCGCCATGGCCTAGAACAAAGGGCAAAGCAGGAGCAGCAACTGCGGCAAGGCTTGAATCAATTCCATAGCGCTCTGTTACAAGGAGCGGATGATAGTTTCCGCGAGGTGTTGGCCCAATCCCGCGAGCGGCTAGAAAAAATACGTGAAGGCCAAGCGCCTCACGTGTTAGATGAGTTGGCTCCCTATGGCTATATACTCACCTTATTACGTAATGAGCAAACTGAGCTGTTGCAGCACGGCCGTAACATTGGCGGAGATCTGCACAAGTTCTTCACCGTGTTTCGGGATCTTAACCGCCGCATCCATGCTCAAAGCCGCCGCTTAAGCGAGGAAGTGGCCCACGAAATGCACCTCGATGGTATTAGCCGAGCGGAGGTGAAA